>NYXM01000199.1 GCA_002685655.1 Planctomycetaceae bacterium | reverse complement strand
TCGCTCCGCGATCAAAACGTTTGGTTCGCGGAGCGAACCACGACAATCAGGCTCGACAACCCTAATTCTTAGTCTTGACAGAGCATTTGTGCGTCTCAGTTACGTAGGTGCGACGCATGCCTAGTTGAGCGGCTGGTCGCCACCGACGCAGCCGGATGAACGTTGCCTCGGATACCAATACACAGTAAAGTAACTACAGTTTACATGTCATGCCTTTGCGACCGGTGTCGGCCGCGCGCTCAACGGATATTCTCAGCTCACGGCAAGCTCACTAGGACTTCCGCTCATGGACACTACTTCCAGCCAACGACAGATCGGCCTCCAGGAATCGCTCACAGTTCGGACACGATTCAGACGACCGGCTTGGCTGCTGGTCACTGCGATTCTCTTGGCCCTTGGAGGTCGACCGCTGCCGACACTCGACGCGAAGCCGCAGCCTGCCGAGCAACCCGGCGATTCACTGCGAGCTGCGATCGTTGACTTGATGGAGACTTTCGGTGATCGCTATCCCAACGGTAGCCAATTCCTCGCAGAACTCGACAAGATAGACAGCCATCTGTCACTGGCAACGCCGGCAGATCGCAAGCGGCTGGAGGGCGAGCTACAGTCACTCACGCGCCGGGCGCTGGTGGCAAACCCGTTGGTCAGCGGTGGTCCGCTGCTGTTCATCGTTCGCGAGCAGTATTTGAGTGATCACCACAACACAGCCACCATGTTTCAAACGGGAGAGATCAATGCGAAGAGCTTTCGGGGTGGAGGAGCGATCAAGACAATCGATCTCGGACAGAACGGCGTGGTGAAGACGTTGCACGAATCGCCAAAGGGGGTCGCTCGGGATCCGGATGTGAGTTTCGACGGTCGCAAGATCTTGTTCTCGTTGCGGCGCGACCCGCAGGACGATTACCACGTCTTCGAAATGACCGTGGGGTCGAACGAATTGAAACAACTCACCAGCGGGTCGGGCGTCTCGGATATTGACCCAATCTACTTGCCGGACGGGAAGATACTCTTCAGTTCGACGCGCGAACCAAAGTATTGCATGTGCAACCGCCACATTATGTGCAACCTGTTCACGATGAATGGGGACGGCAGCGACATCCAGCAGGTTGGGCACAGTACCCTGCACGAAGGCCATGCGTCGCTGTTGACGGACGGACGGGTCATTTACGACCGCTGGGAGTATGTGGATCGCAATTTTGGCGACGCTCAAGGTGTGTGGAGTGCCAATCCCGACGGCACGAATCATGCAATCTATTGGGGCAACAACACGAACTCACCCGGCGGCGTGCTGGATGCCCGTGAAATTCCGGAGACCGGGCAGTTCCTGGCGACCTTTTCTTCCTGCCATGATCGCCCCTGGGGGGCTCTGGCTATCGTCGACCGGCGCATCGGCATGGACGGCAAGCCGCCCGTCGTGCGCATCTGGCCAGCCAGTGCGATCGAATTGGTTGGCAAGGGAAACTACGACACGTTTAAGCGCGTCAAGCCAAAGTATGAAGACCCCTTTCCTCTGTCCGACAAGTACTTCCTCTGCTCGCGCACCACTGGCGATGGCGGGCAGGTGGGGATTTTCCTGCTTGATATCTTCGGCAACGAGATCCTGTTGCACAGCGAAAAGGCCGGCTGCTTTGACCCGATGCCGCTCGCACCTCGTACGAGACCGCCGGCGATTCCTTCGCGCATCGAGCCGAAGAATAGAGACGGTTACTTCTACGTGGCCGACGTCTATCTCGGCGCAGGAATGGAAGAGATCGAACGTGGGCAGGTCAAGTCTCTGCGTGTCGTTGAATCACCCGAAAAGCGATTCTGGACGCATACCGCGTGGAACGGCAGCGGCACACAGGCACCAGGTATGGCTTGGAACGATTTCAACAACAAACGCATCCTGGGCACAGTGCCCGTGGAGCCCGATGGTAGTGCCTATTTTTCCGTGCCGGCAGACACATTCGTCTTTTTTCAACTACTGGACGAGAAGGGAATGATGGTTCAGTCGATGCGCAGCGGTACGATTGTACGACCTGGTGAGAGAATCGGTTGTGCCGGTTGCCACGAAAGTCGCAGAGCGAGCGTTCCCAATACTCCCGCATTGGCGCTCTCACGATCACCGAGCAGATTGGCGCCGTGGTACGGACCTGCACGGAAATTCAATTACATGGCCGAAGTCCAACCCGTCTTCGACAAGCATTGCGTCTCGTGCCACGACTACGGCAAAGAGGGTGGAAAGAGATTGAATCTAGCCGGTGACGCAGGATTGATCTTCAACACGTCGTACGTCGAACTGCGGTCAAAGAACTACGTGCGCGTGCCAGGCGCGGGACCGGCGACCATCCTGCCGCCCAGAACTTGGGGCTCACATGTCAGCCCATTGGTAAGCGTGCTGACAAACGGTCATAAGGACCAGCAAATCGACAAGGGCATTACGCTAGACAAGCAGAGCTTCGACCGCATCGTTACCTGGATCGACATCAACGCGCCGTACTACCCTGATTACGCCAGCGCCTATCCGGGCAACACGTACGGACGTTCACCGCTCGCGCCTGTACAGCTCAAACGACTTGGCGAATTGACCGGAATCAACCTGAACGACCAGAAGTTTTCTTCGCACGTCAGCTTCACTCGCCCCGAACAGAGTCCCTGCCTGGACCGGTTCGAGGATAAGGGTGGCAAAGGATATAAAGAAGCACTGTCGATCATTCGCGGGGGCGCCGCGTTGCTGGCAAAGCAGCCCCGTGCCGACATGCCCGGCTTTCAGTTAGTGGGCACCGACGCCGAGCGTCAAACCAAATATACGCAACTCGTCGAAAAGAAGGCGAAACTGCAAAAGCCCGTGAACGAATAAGCGGACGAGAACGTTCACGAGCCGAATCACTTAGCCGTGTTCGGTCTTTTATTGTCGTCTTTCGCTCCGCGAATGCACGTTCCTTTCGCGGAGCGAAAGGCGACTATCGGACAATAATTCCTCGAACGATCCTTACAACTTCCACAGCGTCAACGACGCCACGCACAGTCTGGTTGCTGTCAGCAGCGGATGTGCTGGATTCAGACTCACTCTCATCGAACCTGACTGTTAATGACTGGAGCACAACTTCTTGTCGAATGCCTGCAAAGAAATGGCGTAACAACTATCTTTGGCATGCCCGGCGGACAGACCGTTGCAATCTATGATGCGCTACACGAGCATCCGACCATCCGACACGTGCTGGCGCGAAACGAACATGCTGGCGCGTTCATGGCGGACGGCTTCGCGCGCGCGACGGGCCAGCCGGGCGTGTGCCTGGTAACGGCGGGGCCCGGTCTTACGAATTGCGTGACCGGCCTGGGATCCGCCTATTCCGACTCCGTTCCATTCCTCCTCATTAGCGGACAGATCACGCATGGCGCAATCGGATCATCTCGGGGCTACTACCACGAGATGGACAATCTCGGCGTCACAGCTCCTCTGACAAAATGGAATGCCACGGCGCGTTCCGCCGACGAAATCCCTGAGCTGGTTCGGCAGGCATTTCACGAGATGACGACGGGCCGCCCACGACCGGTCCACCTCGATTTACCGATCGATGTTCTGGCCCAAGAGACCGACGCTAAGCCTGTAAAACGGGTGACCGCCAAGTTGCTCGCGCCCGATCCGCGGGAGATTGACCGAGCCGCCGAATTGCTACAAACAGCCAAACGCCCACTCATCATCGCAGGCGGCGGCACGGTCACTGCGGATGCCAGCCACGAATTGTTAGCCTTGGCCGAAGATCTGCACGCTCCCATTCTCACGACGCCGATGGGGAAAGGCTGCGTCCCCGACGACCATCCTCTGTCTGCGGGAATGCTCTTTCATAGGATCACCTCCGACCTCACCAATATGAAGGATAACCTCTCTCCATTGCCCGAGATGGCCGATGCAGTCCTTGCGGTAGGCTGCCGCTTTAGCCAACTGGCCACGGGGAATTGGGAATTGGAGCTGCCGGAGAACCTTGTTCAGATCGACATTGATGAAGATGAACTCGGTCGCAACTATCCAGCAAGAGTTGGCATCTGCGGGGATGCGAAGGCGGCCCTCACGGCGCTTGGCGCGCGGCAGCCCAAAGCGGACGGTGCGATCTGGGACTCAATTCGTTCGCGGACACCCGCATCGGACCGTTGGCGCATTGGGGGATTCGATGTCGTTCCGATCCTGCGACGCGTGCTGGACCGGGATGTCATCGTCGCCTGTGACGTAACTCGCCTGTACTACATGATGCTGGCAAATTTCCCCGTGTATGCTCCGCGCGCGTTCCTGCATCCCTCATGTTTTATTTCGATGGGATTCGGTCTGCCCGCCGCGCTCGGAGCGAAGGCCGCTTTTCCGGATCGGCAAGTGGTGGCTATCGCCGGCGACGGTGGGTTCTTGATGACGGCGCAAGAGTTGGCGTGCGCGGTTCAGGAAGAACTGAACGTCGTGACCATCCTCATCAACGACAACTGCCTGAGTGCCATGAAAGGAATCCAAAACCGTTCCTACCGTGGCCGTCACACGGCCGTCGACCTGGTCAATCCGGACTTCGTGCGGTTTGTCGAATCGTTTGGTGCACTCGGCCTACGTGTTAACGAGTTGGATCAGTTCGAGCCAGCGTTGCGAGAAGCTCTCAACGCCGGCCGACCTGCCGTCATCGAAGTACAAGCCCCGCAAACGCCGGAGTGAATACAGAGCGGACTTTGCATGTGGGGCATCCGTTTGCCGCTGTCGGCAAGGTGAGGGACAAGGGTATCCTGGGACCCACAAGCGATCGATGCGTCAGACGACGATCTGGCTTTCCCGATCTGAGGGGGTCAACGTCGGAGCATCCGCCATTATGTTCGGTCCAATGCGTCAGTATCCGGCGGGCGGTCCGTCTGCTGGGCTATAACACGAGCCAAGGTCTTCAACCGGTGCTGTTGGTCTTGGTAGTCTGAGCCTCCGACATTTATCCAAACACAACTCGTTCGCGGAGACTCGAGCATTGAATCTTCTTCCACCATCAAGATCGACGCGGCCCTTCGAGCGAAAACCGAGGCTATCGGAAGAGACTTGCCGAGTCGGGCATCCGGAGTCTCGCCGCTGTTTAGCTGCATGTTGGAGTAACCGCCACCCGGTGGCTGAATCACCGCGACCTGCAGATGCCCCATTAAGTTATTTACGATGAACATTTCCAGCAGTTCTCGCGCGATTTGCGACGTCACGCAGACCAAGGGCTGATTCGCCTTCGCGACTTGTTCCAGGAAAGGAATCCACTCAGCTACATCACCCATACTCTCGGCCGTGAGGATCCTCGCTGATGTCGCTTGCCAGATGAGTGGCAGTGCTGGCCAGTTGGCAGGGGGTGCAGGGTGTAGCACCGGATCGCTCCACAAAAAGGCAGGACTGTGGAGGCCGCCCATAACAACCGAGTCAACGTGGTCGATGCTGGATTCAAAGCCGAGTGAGGGGCGATACCAGACTCTATGGAAATCTCCTTCAACCGCTTCGAGTGCCACTTTGAGGGTTTCTGCGAGATCAGGAAACGCTCGCAGATCATTAGCATCCGCGGACGGTATGGCCACCATTGCGTGCTGCAGCAGCTCTCGAATCCTAGCGGACTCGCTCCGGATCTGATTCAGCGTCTCTTCGGAGTCGGAATCGGTGGCGGCATTGAGGATTGTAGAGAGCCAGTCCATGTTGGTCATCCTCCTTCATTGAAGATGCCGGGAGTATAACAGCGTCTTGTTCGACGAGTATCGGGTGGCGCAATAACTCCACTTTTGCCGCTCGTCGCAAGGGCTTCGGGGCACCGAACATACCCCACGTTATCGGCCGTGGGCGGGGGTTCGAGCTTGTCTCATCAACTGCGGCTCCCAGCTCCCAGCTCCCACGACTTGATGGTGTTTTGAATTACGAGATGAGTTCTCGAGGCGGTTCTGTCGAAGTCATTGCTGAACTTGGGGAAACGCCGAATCCTCCGCATCAAAGGAATGCACCTTGGCATTAAGGGCAACCTCGCTACATTGAGGGGGCGGCTGTCGTCATGATGTCGCTTAAGCGAGCGTCGCTAGTTGTTGCCCTGTAAGACAATGCGTCGCCATCTGCTAATTACGCCCTAAGAAAACGATCCGGCCGGTCACTAATAGGGTAGGAGGCGAGCTCTGCGCATGAACGAAGACGAACAAGCGGTGGTGTTCCGACAATGGTTTGGCCAATATACGGCCTTGATGGCACGCCTCGCTCGGGCCTACACCGCCACGCCAGAGGATTGCGAAGATTTACTCCAGGAGATCCTGTTCGAAGTCTGGCGATCGATCCCGCGATTCGAGCACAAGGCCAGCCCTAGGCCGCGCCAAAGTTGGCATTTCCTGGTGAACTGAGCTAGTTTTTGGAGGGCAGTTTTGTTTCACTGTTGCCAGTCAGTGAAAATCGTCT
>NYXM01000048.1 GCA_002685655.1 Planctomycetaceae bacterium | reverse complement strand
CCCTCACAAACGTACGAGATAAGCCAAGGACGCTACCTCCTCTTGATTACACGCGAATCCCCCGCCCAAGCGCTAGCATTTTCGAGCGCCGTTCACAACCAGACACGGCAAATACTTCTAGCAACTGACGGGTTTCCGCGGGCAGTCGATTGACGCGTGTCCAAATGACTTCGTCAAGTTCCAAAGAGGTCTGCGTGCCCCCCGCATCCTCTTTGATGTGCTGAACCAATTCCCACACAAAGAACGGCCATCCCGCTGACTCTCGCCCGATCTTCTCTGCGTGCTGTTGACCGCCAGGAACCTCTCTGAGTAAGATCGCGGCCAGCGAGGTCGCTTCCTCCATTGTGAGCGATTCGACACCCAACTCCTCACGGCGGGGACGAAATCGACCATGTTTGTAGGCGTCGCGTAACGCCAGCAGGCAGGGACTCGTATCCTCGTGTTCACTTCGGTACGAACCCAGCAACAGCAATCTCGGTCCCTGAGGCGGGCGTAACACATCGACCAACATTACCGCACTATCGACGTCTCCCCACTGTAAGTCGTCAATGTACAAGACCAACGGGTAGCGTCTGCCGAGATTCTGAAACAGTTCGCGCAGCGCCGTCAGCGCGCGTTGGTGAACCTCCTGTTGTGTTGCGTTCGTGATCGGCGCGAGAGCCGTATCCGCCTTGACCTTCAGTTGCCCAAGAACCGGAAACACACGAAACAACGCCAACGTGTCTCGAGGCAGAAACTCGTGCGCCAAATCTCTCGGCAATTCCATCAGATAGTCGCTTAGATCATCAACCAAACTATCGAGTGCTTTGAAGGGAACAGACTCTTGTTCGTAACAGCGGCCTTCCAACACAACGGCGCTTTCGAGGCGTCTGACCTCCTGCAAGAAGCGCTGAACCAAAACGCTCTTGCCCATTCCGGAACGACCGTGCACAAAAATGCTTAACGGTTCCCCTGCTTGCATTCGCTCGAAGCCCAGCTTCAGCGTCGACAGATGACGTTCTCGTCCAACCAATTCAACCGAACGTCGATTGTCTGCGCGTTGTGACATCCGCAGCGCTTCGGCAAGATCGGCCGCATTCAGCGCTTGTAGTACCTCCACGGCAGACGGTCGCTTGCTAGGATCGCGATCCAGTAGAGCCATGCACAATCGACATAGTTCTGGTGGAGCACTCGGTTCCAACTCGTGCGGGTCGACCGGATCCTGATGTTGCTTCTTGAAGAGAAGATTCAAGGTTTCGCCAGTTATCGGCAAGAAACCCGTTAGAATCTCATATAGCATGACGCCCACGGCGTACCAATCGCTCGCTTCGAGCGTTTCTTGATTGGCTGCCTGCTCCGGGGACATGTATTCGGGTGTACCCTGAATTCCGTGCGAACCGCCACCCCGCAGTTCATGCTGAATCTCTGCTGCCAGCCCGAAGTCCAACAGCACGAGACGTCTTCCGGTCGTGACCATCACATTTGATGGTTTGACATCCCGATGCAAGATGCTCGCCTGGTGCAATGCGCCCAACCCGGCTGCCAGTTGCTTGAGCGCTTCGTACAACCGTTTGATTCGGCGCGGTGTAAGCCGCGGACTACCGGGTTGCTCGCGCGGAATGATCTGGCTGAATCTCTCGCTATGCATCCCGTCAAAACCGGACCAGACATATTCCAGAAAATCAACGCCTTCCAGGTACTCCATCGTGAAGCACAACGTGTCTCCGTGTCCCAAGAGTTCATAGAGGGCGACGACATTGGGGTGAGCCAGGTCCGCCAACGAACGGAATTCACGCTTAAATCTCTGCAAGTCAGCCGGGCTGATCTGCTGCAAAGTCTTTAAGGCGACGTGCCGGCCCGAACGCTCATCGTAACAACGATAGACAACCCCCATCCCTCCGCGTCCAAGCTCTTCGCCTATGGTGTGATTGGGCAGGTTTGGGGCGGGCCCCGCCACTTTGGCGCCAAATGACGAACCCTGGTCATCGCTGTCCCTCGATTCTGGGTCAGCCAGTTGTCCTGTCGGCGTCGACTCAAAATCCATTGTGCCAAGGAGTGCGTTTGACGGTCGAGCATCACCATCGTCTTCTAGCGCTTCGTCGGGCTCAAATTCCATCGTGTTCAGGAATTCGTCCATCTCCTCCGTTGGGTCCTGAATGCCTTTGTCCACATCAAGAATCTGTTGCACTCGGCTATCGACATGCGCATCCGCAACGTCCTGCGTCGACTCCGAATCATTGCACAGCGTCGGCACAACCGCCCCGTCCGACAAATCCTCCGTTGGTTCCCCTTCGTGCCCTATTTCGTCCGCTGGATCGATCTCACGTACCGTCTGACGCGGCGAGAGCGTCTTAGCGATTTGGCTCGCGCGATCCGGCGGCGCTATGTCCATAGTGGGACTGAGCGGGTCCATACCCGCCGTTTGTTTCGCTCTCCTGCTGGCCGAGGCGCAGCCACACAGAGGACACACAATATATCGTTGCGCGTTGATCTGCGATTCCGACAATTCAATCCTGTGGTGGTGGTGACAAACCAGCTGAATCGTCATTCAAATCGCTCATTGGGAAGGTGCATCGTACTTCATCTTTTGCACGAAGCGTGGTTATCCGTCATGCAACTTACATAGTACGTCACGGAGATCTGGCAGGATGCCAAGCCAGTGTCTGATGAAACCCCGCCTGGCAAGACGCCGATTGCCTGGGAACACCTTACAATCGCTTTATCCTACCAACAGTCTAGCGGCGCAGAGTAGCGGATTTCAATCCGCAATTTCGATTATTGCTGAGCACTCAGAAGATTTGTCAGCCGTGGCGTGCGCTCATACCACCAACGTAACCTGCGTAATCGAATTACAACCTGTCAACTCGACGGCGTGGGGCACGGGTTGACGGTTCGAAAATCGACTATTGCGCCGTCACGGGAGTCAGGAGGACAAAATCGAGGCCACACATATACGACTTTTGTGCGTTCGGATTCGCGCCGACAATCTCGATTCCTAGTCGATGGGCGCCGCTCTTCAGATCGTGCTCGCCAAACTTCAGCAGGCCCGTCGTGATGACATCTGGCGCGTTGAACAAATCCACGGGGTCGCCGATGCGCTGCCCGTCCAGAGTCACTTGCACGATTCCGTAGTCGCGGGCCTTGGTAAGAACGACTTCGAGCTGAAAGCGTCCCTTTTGCTCAACAGGCAGCTCGAGCTCCAAACGGGCTCCCGGTTTGGCACCCGTCCACCACAAATGATCGACGCCACTCCAGCGGTCTTTCTTGAACCCACCCATTGCCTGGCTGCGAGCATCACCGGCTGTCTTAGAGACAATCTTCATCCCCTCGCCTTCGATCGCCCCAGGCACACGTTTTGTCTCCGGATCGATCGGTGCTTTGGGCCCGCTTAATCCGACCTGCGTCGGGCTGGCGAGATAGCCGATCAAATCACGAATGTCGTCCGGCTTCAACTGGTCCAACAGTTGATCTGGCATCAACGACTGTTGGGATAGCTGACGCTCTTCGATCTCCGACTTAGCAACGACAACAGTATCATTGAGCGTCCGCAGCGTAACAGCACTATCGGTTTCCTTCTGAACCAATCCGGAAATAACACGGCCACTCGTGGTTGCGATCACCGTCATCCGATAGTCTTTCCCCAACACAGCGCTCGGGTCAATCACATTCTCGAGGATGTAATCCAGATTCGCTCGATTAGATCCGGTAATGTCCGGACCCACCTTTTCACCTTCACCAAACAACGTATGGCACGTTGCACAGTTTTTGGTGAACAACTGCCGGCCATGCCCCAAGTCCGCAGCGGCGATCTGTTTTGGCAATAGCGCTGTCTTGAGTTTTGCGATCTGCTGTTTCTTATCACCCGATGTTTCGCGAATGGCGCCCCAGACTTCGCTAATGCGCGCCGTCAGTACGGCATTCTTGAAACGCTGCAGTTGTCGAACATGATAGGCGTGCACATCGGTTGTTCGAACCTTGCCTTGGCTCATGGCGTCCAATAAGGCAAGCGCGCTCGTCGGTCTGGAGACCAGGGTGGCGATGGCGTCGTGCTGCTCTTCGCTGGTGAGGTTGGCATAATGACGCAAAATCAAGGTGGGCGTTTTGGCGTCATCCAAGGCAGCAAGTGCGCGAATCGCGGCACCGCGCAAGTGTGGTTCGTCCAAGACCGACTGAAAGGCACTCGCACCATCTGCGTCCCGACCACGTACCAAGATGTCTAGCGCCTGCCGGCGTTTGTCGATCTTTGCCTGCCGATTTGTCAGCAGCTCGCGCATTCGCGGGAAGATCCGCTTATCACCCAACAGAATGGCAATCTGATCCGCACGGTCGCGTACGATTTCATTGTCGCTCTTGACCAACTTATCATAAGTTGACGGCCATCCCGTGGGCATCGCAATGTCCACACGCCCTTCGAACGCGTTGAGGATTTCGTCCAACACCAACAACTGCGATTCCGGCTGCGATTGCTCTTGCAGCGATGTCAACACGTTGTTCAACATGCTTCCATCATTTGCGGCGCGGCGAACGATGTAGCGCGTCACCAGCGGGATCTTGGATTCTTGAGCCAAACCCATCGCGCGCGGCGTGTCGACGGCCACCAGCGGTTCGATGCCATACCAATAAAGTAGCGGCAAGTTGTGGTCTTCAGCGTCGGAGGTGTGCTGGACAAGCGCCTCGGCGATCGCCCAACGCTTAGCAACCGGAAGCCGTTGCAACGCGGAAGCCAAATACAAACGAACGATCGGCGATTCGTCGTGCTGAGCCATCTGGGACAGTTGCGCCAGAAATTCCGTCGAGGCCTGGTTATCTTCGAGCTGCAACTGGATAGTCCAGGCTCGAACATGCTCATGCGGACTGCCAAGCAGTCGCATGGCGCGAGCTTCGTCCAGACCCCCTGTAACATGCTGAGCCCACATACCACGCAATTGTAAAGGAACGGTCGCTGCCTCGTTGATCATTCGATCCAACTGACTTTGCATCGCAGGTGAGCTATCGCGCTGCTGTAGCAATCGTCGAGCCATCCGCACATACCAATCGTTGCGATGGGAAAGCAAATCCACGAGCGCTTCGTCACTCAAGCCATCCAGATCGAGTGGCGATCCCGGCGGTTGATCCGATTTCGTTTCCGCCACGTTGTCCTGTCCGACATAACTGATCTTATAGATCCGCCCAGTGGTCCGATCCCATATCTCGGGAGTGTTGCGATGGCAAGCGTTCTTGTCATACCAGTCGATCAAGTAAACGGCGCCGTCAGGACCATACTTCAAGTTGATCCCACGAAACCAGCGATCGTTCGCAAACAAGAAATCCTTGCCATGACGGCCCACGTAGCCCGAGCCATGGTTCTCCAAGAGATCACAATTGACGCGATTGCCGTGGATATTGTTGAAGAAGATGTGGTTTCGATAACGAGCTGGCCAATTGTCGCCCAAATAGATCATCGCGCCGCAATGTGCGTGGCCGCCGCCGGCTCGCGAGGTGTCCGTCGGCACTTGGGGCTCGTGCCCCCACCAGGCATGGTCGCGTATGTTGCCCACAAAGTGGGCGTGATCAGCGATCGTCTTGATGTCGTCAAAGGTGTATGGATTGAAATGACGGCCACCCTGTCGGTGATACCGCGCACCCTGGACCATGTGAAACAGGTGAGGAATGACGCAAGCGGTTACAAACGCTTGCCCGACGTCGTTAAAGTCGACTCCCCACGGATTACTTGTTCCGAAGGCAAAGACTTCGAATTCGTGCCGCGTGGGATGGAAACGCCACACGCCCGCATTCATCGGCACGCGTTGGGCATCGGGCGTCCCTGGCTTGCCCACGCGCGAATGTGTAAACACGCCGTGGCACCCATACAACCAGCCGTCGGGCCCCCACATAAACGCATTCAGCGTCTCGTGCGTGTCCTGATAGCCAAAACCGTCCAAGAGGATTTCCGGGTCACCGTCCGGCAGGTCGTTGCCGTCACGATCTGGGATGAACATGAGATACGGCGCCGCCCCCACCCACACGCCGCCAAACCCAACCTCGATCCCGCTGACTAGATTCAGCCCTTCAATGAAGACTTTGCGCAAATCCAACGTGCCGTCGCCGTTAGTGTCTTCCAAAATTGTGATCCTGTCTTGGCCTTCGCCGTCCGGTGCACGACGTGGATACGTGTGTGCTTCGGCAACCCACAATCGTCCACGCGAATCGATGGAGAATCCGATCGGTTGATGGACATCCGGTTCACCAGCGGCCAATTGAACCTGGAACCCATCGGGCACGGTCATCTGGCGTGCCGCTTCCTCGGGAGATAGCCCTTCGGCCAGCGGTTTGGGAAGCGATGGCTGCGCCGCACGCCATTGCTCGGCGTCAACTTCCTGGCGGCGATGCAACAAGACGTGCGCGCCTTTCATGCCACCGACGACTACGTCCAGCTGTTCGTCGCCGTTGACGTCGGCCACCACGACCTGCCGCCCAACACCCGCTTCGCTATCGATCTGGTGAGGGATCCAGTCGATTCCGTCTTCGCCACGAACCAGCTTGAACCAATAGACCACGGCGCCGGCGTCCCACATCGGGCTCTTTGTGTGATGCGACCAATAGGTCTTGCCGGTCACAATATCCTTCAGACCATCGCCGTCAATATCGGCCAAGGTGACAGTGTGCAATTCGGAAAACACCTTGCCATACTTATTGTCTTCCGGCTTGCTTCCCATGATCAGGTGCGGGCGGAAGAGGATCTGATCACCTTCACGAATCTGCTCGTGCCAGGCCAGGCCAAACGCATGCGCGTTCAAGCTGGTGATGACATCCTGATCGCCATCCCCGTCCACGTCGTAAGCGTACATTTCCGCACCGCCTCCTTGCGCAAACGTCGCTTGATGAAATTTCCAAGGTCCGTCCGGCGTATTCGCCTGCGGCTGACGAAACCAGCCGTTCTTGGCGATCAGGTCCAGCCGCTCATCACCGTCAATATCACCGACGCCCAGCCCGTGCCCAAACCGTTTCGTCGCGACCTGCTCGGAAATGGGATGAAACGTCCACGGCTCGAATGGCGCTTCCCAGTTGACAGTTGCATAACCAAAAAAACCATTGCGCGTGCACACCAATTCCGGTCGCGGATCACCGGCGAGATTTGTGAAGTGTGGGGATTCATTTGACACCCAATCAAAGATTTGATGCTTCTTCCAGTGGCGATCAAACCCGCCATCGCCGGGATTCTGATAAACGTATGCCGGTGTACCCGGAAAGCCAACGGCGAGGACATCGTTCGATCCGTCTTGATCGAAATCGTAAACCCAGGAAAAGAAACTGCCCGCGTACGCCTCGCGCGGTTGCGCTTTGGGTGCGTAGATTTCAAATTTTTCTTGGTAGGCAGGGCCGGCAAACCAATACGGACCATGTATGACATCCACCACACCATCGCCATTGATGTCACCCACATTCGCACCCTCTGAATAATACGTGTCAGTCAGCTGCACACGTTCAAAGGGATGCAAATAATACGGCTCGGCAGTCGCCACGACAGAAATCGCCGAGAAGACAACGAACCACGTCGCCACTGCTCCATGCGCGTCAATCGCCCTCACTATGCACCTCTCGTTTCTTAAGCCACAAGCCGCCTTGTCAGATTCCGTTGATCATAGATATTCCTGATTCCGCCTGACTGGAAATCCAACGGAGTGGACCACGGACACGTGCACCAAGGTAAACCGCCTACCTTTGGAATGCAACGCAATCTCGTCGACGATCTGAGACCGGCGCGTGACGATAGTGGGGGAGACACAAACAGAGGTTGCCTGGGGATTGCTACGTGTTCGCAATCGTCTTCGACTGGTGGCAACCTAAGCGCCTGCTACCGAACTGCCTACACGCAGATGCACGGATGATCAGGCTAGGCGGCTGCTTGCATGTCGTCGTGCTAATGCTAGTGATTGCGATGGTGTTGACACGTAGCGCGCGCATTGGCGCGTTGCCAGTGAAGCCACACTGGGCACCACGCTGACCAAGGACAGTCAACCGCCTCACGCGGTACCGTTGAACTCGAGTTCATTGGTGGCATTGCGAAGAAGATCCCATCGTATTTCAATTGGATCTTCGGTGGGCATCGGTGCAAAATGATCGGGTGGGATCGGATCAGTCGAGCTGTTCTTGATCGTTTCCCGCGTACCTTGCAGATAACCGAAATGGTAGGAGAAAACAGCTGACCCAACGCAGATGCAAATGGTGGCAGCAAGCACCACAACAGTGCCGCGGAGTCGCGTTTTGAGTCCGGTCATGAATCATCCTCAAGGTTTAGTGCGTCAAGTTAGAGAGTACGTTACGCCGTTGCGATAGAAGGAGAGTGCCGGGTGCGGCAATGCTAGCCGATGTGGCACATGTAGTGGTTTCGTCATGGTGAGGCGAATCTTGGAAAGAATCTCAAGAAAGGCCAGCGGACGCTAGCATGAATAATTCCCACTGTTTGCGCTACGGACAAACTTGCAGTGCAAGCTGGAAGCGTATACTAAAAAACCTCGCTCAAACCTGTCGCGCTAGAATTCACAGCCACCGAAGGGGCACGCCGCAACAACAGATGGTGGGCGATGCTACCAAATCAGACGAACGTCGTGGTGTCGCCTAGAACAACTCGCTAATGGGTTGCCCGCCTTCGGTAACAATCGGAATCGGGCGGCCGGTCGGATTGGTCCAATGGGCTTTCAGGTCAATCCCCAAGTGACGAAATGTCGTCGCAGCCAGATCTTGTGGACGAACTGGGCGAGATGCGATCGCGCCGCCACGCGAATCCGTGGCACCGATCACTTGTCCGTGGCGCAGACCACCTCCGGCCAACACCATCGACATCACATTGGTCCAGTGATCGCGGCCCGCCTGTTTGTTGATTACAGGCGAGCGACCAAATTCGCCCATCATCATCACCAGTGTGCTATCTAATAGCCCTCGCTGCTCAAGATCATTGACCAAGGCCGACAACGTGCGGTCCACGCGTGGCAGGAGCGGCGTAAGACCTTTCTCGATCCCGCCCCAGCGAACGTTGTCGCCATGATGATCAAAATAGCCCCACGCACCACTGACCAGAACAAACGACGTTCCCGCTTCGACCAGACGCCGTGCCAGCAGAGCCTTCTCGCCGATACTCTCACGACCGTACGCCTCACGCGTCCCGGCAGACTCCTCGCCCACATTGAACGCGCGTTGAACTTTTCCGGACATCACCATTTCATAAGCTTGCTGTGATAATCGATCCGTTCGTTCAAGTGTCGTGTCTGTTTCCAAGTCGCGACCAAAGCGGTCAAACTTGCGGCGCAAGTCGTCGCGGTCTTGCAAACGCGGAATCTGCACGTCTTTGGGCATTGCAAACTTGCCAGCCAGCTCATGGCCCTTCACCGGCGCAAACGTGCTTCCCATGTCTCCTGATTCCCAAACGTCGGACGTCCACGTTTTCGCCAGCCCAACAAAGGCCGGCAAGTCCGGGTCGTTCGGCCCGCGAAACTTGGCGGCAATTGAACCCATTGACGGAAAGCCGCCACCATCCTGGCCATCGTTCGTTCGACGGGCCAGTGGGTTGCCAGCTTGCATCGTGATCGGTGTGTGGTTGCTTGCACTGCAATCGACTGAGCGGATGATAGTCAGTTTCTCGGCAATGCCAGCTTGCAACGGTAAATGTTCGCAAAACCTCAGGCCCGGGACTGACGACGGAATCACGCCGTACGGTCCGCGAATTTCCTGCGGCGCGTCTGGCTTCGGATCCCACATGTCAAGATGACTCGGACCTCCCGAAAGCCAAAACAGAATGACGGACTTTCTGTTCGAAGCAGGTCTTGCCGCCGCGGCAGGCAGCCCAAACGAGTGCGCCAGTGTCGCACCACCCAAGCCCGCCAGACTCGTTTCCAGAAACCAGCGCCGTGATCCGACGCGTAGTGAACCCGACCCAGGCAGTGAACCCGATCCATTCAAACGCGGCATGGCACCATCTCCTGGAGACGTCTCGTGAAAAACACGAAAACTGATTTACACTCGCACAATATATCAATTAATGTCGATTTGTTCAATAAGAACAGCTGAAAGGCTGCATTCGATACACTCAACTACCGCCACCGCCTAACTGCTCGTAAAGCTGATGGACTTTCTTAATGATGCGTTGTTCGACGGACGTTGCGAAAGGGCCGGGCTGCAGCGTCGTCATGTACCTCATGGCACCCCCCGCCTCGTATCCGCCTTCTTCGAGAACACGGCGACTGGGAATATATGCGAACACGTCGTTGGAATACCCGGCGACCCAGATGGCCGGCGCATTCTCCTCGCCTCCACGCAACTCTCTTTTCAAACGTAACGAGTAATCAACAACCGTTTCCCCAGGCAACGCGACCAAAGTTAGACTCTCACCAAACCGGACGACCTGGACTGGACAATCATATTGGCTTCGCAACTTGCCGTCGCGTTGAAACTGTTCTAAGAGCCGCTGACCCCAGGCTTGATCGTACTTGTCTTGCGATTCCGCCAGCTTGACAATCTGCTCTCGCGTCGGTGCCGGTGCGTAGTCAAGCGTCACCATTTCATAGGCCGACCGCAGCGCGCCTTCCAACGGTTGGGCTTGGGTCCCCAGCGCCGCTTCGACTGCCGTGGCCAACGCGCGTCCATGCCGTTGCGCCAGGTCCACTGTCCGGCGGGGATACGGATTCTGGTCACCGCCACAGCCGATCATAAACATGGCAACCGTGCCAGGATGATCCTCCTCCAGATACTGTTGAGCGAATCCGGCATAATCGCCACAGAACTGATAGATTCCCAGCGTCGTATTGTGACAGGCGTAGCCAAACAGCAGGACATCGAGTCGTCCATCGGAACGCTTGGCATGCAGAACGGGAACGTCGTGATCGACGGGCCCTTCAGGATTCGGGAAGTTTCGTACACTTCCCTCGACGAATGTACGCCGGTTCATGGCGAACCCGGCTCGTGCATGACAATATGACACGGCCGCCGGGCTGAGATCGCCAATCGCCTTTCGAACCAACTCGAGCAGCGTTTCTCGCAATCGCGCGCCGTACGCGGTTGCCTGGCGAGCACGTTCTCCGCCAATGCCGTCGAGCGACGATTCCTTCGTGCGAATCTCTGGACCGCAGTGCGTGTGCGAACAGTTGATCAACAGACTTTCTGGGGGCAGCTTGAACTGTTCGGCGACGTGCGCTTCCAACCAATTTCGCAGCGGTCGCGGAACGCTGATCAAGTCCAACGTGACAATCACTTGCCGCGTCCCAACGGCGTCTTCCAAAACAACCGCTTTTGCGTAGAGATCATGGATCTTGCCGTCCGACGGTTTTCGTCGGGACGCATAACCCGCCATCCACATTGGCTGCTCGGGAGTGATGACAGCGCTCGCCACCCCAGCCTTCCACGGCGAATTGTCCACCTCATCGGCCGGCACTGCGCCGGCAAACACGGCGTACCAGAGTATCATCGCCGTAGACACGATCACGGCGGATCGCATCGCGGCAGAGAACATTCGAGGACCATTCACACCATTCGTTGTTTTGTCAGTCATGTTACTGAATTGTCTCTTTCCATGTGCGTTGATTCGCGTCCATTTGCTGTTCCACAAACTGAGACACCTCGAACTGGCGTTACTTGTCCGCAAGCAACCTCAATCGCACCCAGTTCAGACATGTATTGGTGGTGCCGCCGGGCTTGCCGATCTCCAAGGTCAAGCGACCGTCTAGGATACTCGCCTCGACGGTGCGTTCAGCAAACGAACCCAGCTCGGTATCGCAGTCCTGCAGCAACGCATCTCCTTCGACCGTCACGTTCTGGCCGACTTGTGCGTGACCGGAGTCGCCAATGCAGACCGTGACGGATAGTCGGCACTCAGGAGGGACGTCCAGCTCCCACACATCGTGTGTACGCGTGAACAGGAAGGTATCGCGATGATCGCCTTCGAGCAGCCCTCGCCGTCGGCGGTTTTCTGAAATATCACGTGACCATCCGAAGCCACGCTGGGCATCAAACGACAGCCCTGAATCGATTCTGAAGTCGGTTACGACACCAGCATCCGGAACCGTCGCAGTGGCTGACTTCATTGGCGAGCCGCCAAAATTGAATTGACGCACCTCTGTTGAGCGCGGATTGGGCAGTGGTTCAGGGTGGCCGTCTTCGGCGGGTGGAACGATTTCGACTGGCCACTGCGTTGAACCTGCCTGCAACGGCAACGCGTCATCTTCGTCCAGGATTCCATCGCCGTCCGCGTCGACCGGATCCTGGCGAGGAAAAGGCTTATCGGGCAGGGTGGCGATCGACTGCCACCAATGTCGAGCAAATTCGCCGCGGGTCATTGCACCAGTCGGTGGCTGCGGGGCAGACGTGATCTGTTTTGTTGCTAAGGATCTCTTGACAACTTCCGTCCGCCACTGATCAGTCGCGGCAGCGTTGGGCCGAAAATCGACTTCCCGTCGTCCGATTGGAAACGCATCGCGCGATGCCAGCCGGTTGATCGCCACGAATGCCTCTTGCTCGACCGGTAAGTCGCGAAACGGCCACAATAACATTGGCGGGCCTTCGGTCGATGTGCCACACAAACCGTCTCGCACGCGTTCCAGCAACGGACGGTCGAAGGGGATGTGGCGTGGTGCAATATTGTCAGCCAGGCTCACCGCGGCGACAGCTCCCGCCGCTTGTCCCAGGTGAACGCATTGATCGTGCAGACGAATGGCGGCACTAACAATACTGCTGTAGCCGACGTTCTTCTGCGCGCCGACCAGGCCGTTCATCTCGCGCGGAATCAAGCTGCGTAGCGGAAAGACGGACTTGTCGCTGAGGATATGCGTATTGCGCCCCGGTTTTTCAAAATCGACCCAGGGTCCATTCTGCCCCTCATTGCGCAGGTAAGCTCGGCCCGTACGATGAAAATCGTAATGGAACTGCCAGGCCGCGATTCCATCGTGGTACATGACACGAGCAAACTGTTCCTTGGCAAACTGCTTCGTGGGACCATTCGTGTTTCGACCATCCTGTTCGCGCATCATGTACATCGCTTTCAGTCGCAGCGACTCGCGAATGTACGGTTTTGGTGGCAGCCCATCGGGCGTCCCGAATTCACTGCTCAAATGAAACCGACGAAAACTATGTGTCTTGTCGGCGACGCGGTCATGAACAAAGGTCTGCAAGTGATACAGCACGCCGAGCGCATGTTGCTTGGCGTCGTCAAAGATGATCTGCCGTTGTCTGCGCGACATCGTGACAATATTCTTCCTCGAAGCGCCCATTTCGTCAGCCTCCAGCGCATCAATTGCACGTTGCGGCAACCGTTCGAGCGGATAGTCCTGGCCCAACATGTAGTTGAGCAGAATCAGCGTCCGCCCTTCCTTGCTCGTATAGCCATCAACGACGCGACGCACGTTGAAAACGGACAACTGTCTCGGTGACGCATTTTCGGGCCCCGCAGCCGGCCAGGCGGGGATACTGCCCAACCGCACGGGCCGGTCCCAGGGTAGGTCCAGCATCGCCGCCAGACTGTCCCGCGACGTCCGCACGTAGTTTCGGTCGTCGTAGTTGCGTGGTCGTGGAATCGGTGTTTCGTTGTCAGATTGAACCACGATCATCGCCCACGTGATTGGGTTCATTTCATTCGGAGGATAATTTGAAAGATCGGTGGGCGCTTCCGATTCACCGTAGCGCGACCGAGGATCTGGACCACACTCAAACGCGGCACCGGCAACTTGTATGGCTTCGCCCCAATCAGAGGCGTCGATGGTCAGCCGTGCGCGGACGTGCAGATCGGAGTCGCCGGCAAGCGAACGAAAGGTCAACCCAGTCAGGCTCTGGCGCGGCATTGTCTGATCATCGTCACGCTGGCCGGTGACCAGCCTGGTCGAAGCCGCCACTGGATAGAATCGCCAGAACAGACGAACTTGCCCAGAATCGATATACGGCTGCAACATTTCCCGAAAAATCGCCTCAGCTTCAGCAGGCCGAAACGTCGATGGTCCATGAAACGGTCGCCCTGGCATTGGTGAACCGTACTTCTGTTCGTTGAACGTCTCGATGCGATCCATCAGCTCTTTGAACAGACCGCTGCGATGGAACGCACGCTTCATGGGATGCCAGTCGACGCCCCATCCTACCTTGCCGACTCCTTTGTTCTCGTCGACGCACGCCAACGCCTGCTCGGTGTACTGACCGCCGAGCCATCTTCCATCATGCACAATCGTGATCGACCGAACGCCCATCCGCGCCGCTTGAATCGCAGCCGCCCAACCGCTCTCCGTTCCACCAACGATCAGCAGGTCGGTGTCATGCCGTGTGGGTGCCGCGCGCGCCGTCCCGAGGACCAAGGAAATGATCAGAATAACGAAAACGTTGAGTGATGCGGGGTGAAGTGGTTTCAATGGATCTCCTCCGCGATGCAATGGTATGGCATATTTCGCGTCGGTCCGAGGCACAGCCTCGCTAGCCGTCGATATTTGTCGGACGTTTCGGAACGCCCAGCGCCTTCAAGCGTTTTTGAAGGTCGGACTTCGATTCCCCTGGGCTGGGCCACACTTCGCTCGGCGTATGCGATTGACGCATCCAAGCCAACACTTTGCTGGCCAATTCGGGTTGCTGGTTCGCCAAATCAACCTCTTGCTGCGGATCCTGATTGAGATCGTACAGCTCGACATCCTTGCCGTTTTTGCGATGAGCGAACCACTTGCCAGTCCGAATTGCCTGATTCTGATTGAACTCCCAGTATAAGTAGTCGTGGAGTTTCTGTTCTTTCGGGCTCCCGATAAGCGTCGGCAGAATCGAAACACCGTCGGTCTTATCCGCGAGTTTGATTTGGGCCAAGTCCGCCGCCGTCGGGAGGAAATCCCAAAATGCCCATACGAGGTCGCTCACCTGTCCCGCGTTGATCTGGCCTGGCCATCGAGCAATCGCCGGCACTCGAAAGGCCCCATCGTAACTGTCTCCCTTGCGACCGCGCGTGGGGCCGTAACTTTGGAAATGGTCGCCGATCGACGGCACGGATTTGTCTCGGTCGTAGCCATGCGCACTATGGCCGTTGTCCGAAGCAAAGAAGATGATCGTCCGGCGATCAATATCCAGTTTCTTTAGCAAGGCCAGCACATCGCCTACCGCCGAATCCAGGCGGGTCACCATCCCGGCCCATTCCTTGTGACCGATCGGCCACTGCTTGTCGCGATAGGGCCCCAGCTCTGGAACGATCACGGGTCCGTGCGGAATGGTGTGAGCCAGGTACAAAAAGAACGGCGACTCATGATTGCGTTTGATAAAGTCGAGTGACGTTTGGTGGATGACATCGAATGAGTACTTGGCATCCGCAGCGCGGTCGATCCCAAAAGGTTGCACACGCCCCGCGGCGTCGTAGCGGCTTTGCTTCTTGTGGTCGTGGCCACGATGCGCCGGAAAGTCAACACGCTGGTCGTTGTGCCATAGGAACTCGGGGTAATAGCTGTGCGCCTTGCGTTGGTTGAGATACCCGAAAAACTCGCCAAAGCCCATCGGGTTGGGTACGCCTTGTTGACTGCTGAGTCCAAGTCCCCATTTGCCGAACAAACCTGTCTTGTAATCTGCGGATTGCAGCACGCGGGCCACCGTTACATCAGTCAGTTCCAGCGCATGTCGGTAACCTGCGTACGAGTTGTTTCTTACCCGCGCGTGCCCCGGATGAAGCCCCTGCATCAAGCACGAACGGGACGGCGCGCAAACCGAATTACCTGCGTACGCGTGAGTGAAGCGCATTCCTTCGGCCGCCAGCCGATCGATATTTGGCGTCTGAATCTCGATCTGGCCGTAGCAACCCAAGTCTCCCCAACCCAAGTCGTCCGCTAGAATGAATACGATATTAGGTACATTCCGTTCTTCCGCATAGCATGCGTTATTTACGGGTGATACTGACAGCAAGACGGGTGAGGCGACAAGAATGAGTGTAGCTATTCTGTGTAGTAAACGGCATGTTGATCCGCCTGGCTGAGCATTTGTCGTCGTGGTGCAGTGGAACACTTGTGTTTCTCGCTTAGCGGGCTTGTTGAAATTGACCTGGCAGAGTGCTTTGATTATCGGTTGCCGTTGGCAGCGGGTCAATTTGCGGTGAGTATTCGACCGCGGTCATAGGCCATGAGTTTAGAAGATCGCCAACGTTTTCGGAAACTTGGCTTCACTGGATTTCCAGACT
>NYXM01000047.1 GCA_002685655.1 Planctomycetaceae bacterium | reverse complement strand
TTGGCCGTGACGTTCTTGCGCAAGGCGGGCACGGTTTCGCGTGCGATCACTCGCGTGCCGATAGCTGCCTGCACGGCCACTTCGAACATGTGTCTGCTGATTTCCTTCTTCAAACGCTTGGCCACCGCGCGTCCGCGGCGATCAGCATCTGCACGATTGCAAATGAAACTCAACGCATCGACACGCTTCGCGTTGACCAGAATGTCCAGCCGAACGAGATCCGCTGGAAAATAGCCGATCACTTCGTAGTCCATGGTCCCGTAGCCGCGCGTGGCACTTTTTAGTTTGTCATGCATGTCGTAAATGACTTCGCCCAGCGGCAATTCATACGACAGCATCGTACGCGTAGGCGACAGATACTCATTGCCCACCTGGACCCCTCGTCGATCCTGACAGAGCTTCATCACTGCTCCAATAAACTCGGTGGGTTGAATCAAATTGACTCGCACGATCGGCTGCCGGAAGTCTTCGATGTCACCAGAGTCGGGGACCTCCTGGGGCTTGTGAATGTGCAGCGTCTCGCCGTGCGTCGTGATGATTTCGTAGGTTACATTGGGCGCGGTTTGCACCAGGTCGATGTCGGATTCTTGTTCCAGCCGCTGCTGGATGATCTCCATGTGCAGCAGGCCTAGAAATCCGCAACGAAAACCAAAGCCAAGTGCATCGCTGGTCTCTGGTTCGAACTCGAAGCTCGGATCGTTGATGTGTAGCTTCGTCAGCGCGTCACGCAGTTCGGTAAAATCCTGGCCATCAGACGGATAGAGGCCGCAGTAGACCATCCGCTGAGGCGGCTTGTAGCCGGCCAACGGGGCAGCACTGTTTTCGATGGTGCCAACCGTGTCACCAATATTGACTTGATCCAGCGACTTAATGTTGCAGATCAAGTAGCCCACCTGCCCGGCACACAGTTCATCGCACGGGCGACGTTGAGGAACAAACTGACCCAATTCCAGAACTTCGTGATTGGTGCCTTCCCGCAGAAACCGAATCTTCTGGCCCTTGCGAATGGTCCCATTCATCAGGCGAACATAAGTGATCGCGCCGCGAAACTCGTCGTAGTTTGAATCAAAGACCATCGCCTGCAAGGGCGCATTTGGATCTCCAGTGGGCGCCGGAACATTGTCGATCAAAGCGTCGAGCAATTCCTTGACACCGATGCCACTCTTCGCGCTAACCCGCACCACATCGTCTGGATCAATGCCAAGCGACTGCTCCATTTCCTCGGTGACTTCATTGGGTCGAGCGTGCGCAAGATCGATCTTATTGATGGCAGGGACCAGCGCCAGTTCGTTCTCCATCGCGGCGTACGCATTTGCAACCGTCTGGGCCTCGACTCCTTGAAAGGCGTCGACCAGCAGCAGTGCGCCCTCGCAACAGGCAAGCGAGCGGGACACTTCGTAATGAAAATCGACATGCCCGGGCGTATCGATCAGATTCAGTTGATAGAGCTCGCCGTCACGTTCATAGTCCAACGCCACGGCGCGCGCTTTGATAGTGATACCACGCGCACGCTCTAATGCCATATCATCGAGCAGTTGTTCCTTCATCTCCCGATGACTGACCCTGCCGGTCTGCTCCAACAGTCGGTCGGCCAACGTGCTCTTGCCGTGATCGATGTGGGCAATGATGCAAAAATTGCGGATATTCTCTTGTTTTGGCTTCGACTTCGACATAGGGGGGCTTGATCAGGAGGGTGGATGGTTCATCGTAACGTAGCAGGGCGTCCGTGTGGCGATGTGCTGCGAAGAAAACAGACACCGGCGACGGGGCGGGTAGAATCTCACATGGCAAGCGCTGCCCGTTTATACGCCGCGCGAGCGATTCCCGCTGCGCCAATGTATCCGGCCTGTGACCCCAAACTGGAGTACTCGATCGGGGTTTGTCGCACGACACCATAGGCGAGGTCTTGAAACTCTTCACGCAATCGGGCCATGAATTTACGCCCGATGGCCCAGGAATTGCCACCAAAATTCATGGCGCCGCCGACGATCACGATGCCGGGGTCGATCGTATGGACGACATTCACGACGCCTACGCTCAGGTGGCGAGCTGTCTCCAGAATGATCGTCTCGGAAAACGCGTCTCCCTTGCCCGCCTCCTCTGCCAGCATCAATGGCGATAACTCTTCGCCGGCCGCGATCCTCGCAGCAACGCTGGATTCTCCTCCGCCATCTAAACCCTCCTGGGCGCGCGCCGTAACCGCGCTGGCGCTGGCGTACGCTTCCAACTGTCCTCGTCCACCACCCCATACACACAATCTGGCGTCTTCACGCTGATCGATCATCACGTGTCCCAGTTCGGATCCAAAGCTATGCTCGCCATCCAATGACACGCCGTCCAGGATAATCCCGCCACCGACTCCAGTCCCCAACGTGACCATGACCATGCTGTCATAGTCGCGCCCGCTGCCGATCCAGTATTCGCCGAAAGCTGCCGCATTGGCATCATTGGCAAACGAGACCGGCTTCCGGCAAAGTGACGCTAACTGATCCCGAATCGGAAAGTTACGCCACTGCGGCATGTTTGGCGGTTCCAGAATCAGGCCGTTAGGAATGTCCATTGATCCGGGCGTGCCCAGCCCGATCGCAGCAACTTCGTCCCAGGTTATACCAGTTGTCTGTAGAACGGCGTCAATTTTGGCGTGAATCCGTGCGACGGCGTCCTCGGCGCCGCGTTGTTCCTCCGTGGCAATTTGGGAGTGTGAAACCGTTCGGCCATTATCGTCTACTAGGCCGATTTTGATACTCGTTCCGCCGACATCGACGCCAACAAACAAGGGGC
Organism: Planctomycetaceae bacterium; assembly: GCA_002685655.1. The sequence continues at coordinate 10,179 of NYXM01000047.1, read as the reverse complement.
GGCGGGCCTGATCTGCGGAAATTGGCTCACAAGGTACGGGCATGGAACGCTTGCCTGGCTAGGGAATTGACGTTTTCGGACTGAAGTATAAGTGGCGTCCGAAATCTGGGCAATTGGCACGATGGGCTCGAGGCAGGGGTCCCCAGTTGTCATCTCACCACAAATATCGTTGCAAGGCTGCCAGGCGACTCGATATAATGCCGACAGGTTAGAGCAGTTGCGTGCAGTCGCTGCGTTCTGCAGTTCCTTGATCGATTGCCGCTAACTCGTCGTTTTTCTCAGTATCAATCTGCCGGCCTGTCAGCTCAAACATTGACTTTTCGGCATAGAGTCCGCTCTCCTCCTTATAATCTGCAGCAGGTGAACGATGAGCGCACCACGAAATGCCCGGCGCGACGACCTAATTGAATGCGAAGTCAACGCGGCCTTGTCGAATTCGGCCCAAGAAGATCTTCAGGTACCGATTTCGCTACGCGTGAAAGGGAGGGACTACCCACCGAACTATCAGCCGCTTGACCGCATGTTCCTTTTGCAGCAGGCGATGAAGTTGACCGAGCCGTTTCAAAAGTTGGCGCTGAGCGAATTTCGGGCGCTACCGTTTTCGAGTCTGCCATCCGCGTCGCGGCAACAGCCCCACGAACGGGCTAAATCCTACTACGCCAGCATCGCACAATTGGCGCAACGCCAGGAAGAACTCGCGAAGTTTTCGCAGGCACTCATCGCGTTTTCATTGTGCCGCCGGTCGGACCCACACAAACAAGAATTGACTACGGCGGAACGCCATTTTGTTTCCAAACACGTACCTCAATTGCATCCAGTTTCGTGCCCTGTGTTGGATGTCGAACAAAATGCCAAAGAGCCACCGCAGAAGATCGAGCAACAGATTGAAACGGCGCTCTGGAACGCGTCACGTTCGCTCGCCTTTGACACGTTGAATGTGATGCATACGTTGGTGTTGGCGAGGGTCCTGGGGCGGATCGATTGGTTCGACAACGACGGATGTCGTTTCTTCTATTATGAAAATCAGATTCTACAGGCCAAGCGTTGGCCGGCCATCCACGTTTGCGAAGCGGTCGCGGTCACGCCCAGACACGTCATCGTGGGTGGCGTCCGCGCTTCATCCAAGGTTCGGCACCTCTTGCGTGCAATTCCGTCCTGGCTGAAACGCTACGTCATGTTCGTCGAAGGGACGAAGATCAAGTCGACGACAGTGATCTCAGACGAAGTCACCGATCACCATTTGCCCGCCTGCCAACTTTATTGCCTGACGTTAGGCAGCTACGTCTTCCAGGGCTGGACGGAAGAAGAAGTGCCACGGTTTTGGCGAGTGTGAGAACAGCCAGGTGAGCGGAGGAGGTTAGTCCAATGCTCGTCATCCACGTTAGGTTCGAGCCAGTAACGATCATACGGTGTGACAGTTGTTTTTCGATTGAGTTTTTGTTGACCAGGTAGGGGTCGGGCCAGGAAGGGGTCGGGAGTCTTTTTCGGACAACGACTAACGATCAGCAAACACCGATGGCCGAAAAAGACTCCCGACCCCTTCACGATCTTAGCGGACGTCAAGCGCCGTCGAACTTGTCGACAGTCGGCTGACCTGACCCTCGCTGGATGTCAGAATCTGGCCGACCAGTTGTCTGTCGGGAAAACAAGCCAGGACGTAGGTATCGCGACCATTGACCACCGTCACCTGCCGTGAGAAGTCCGGTCCCACGACATGGCCCAGCTTCGATGCGCTGAGCGTGATCTGATGTTCGCCGGCCGGCAACTCAATTCTCTGAACTTGGATCTTCTCAGGCAGCAGCCCCCACGCTTGTGTGTCGGCTCTTTCGCTCGATTCCCAGAGCAGCCCCAGCAGGTCTAATGCCAGGCTCGCCCAAGTGTCATCCTCTTCGACATTCAATGCTTCTTTAGCAACCATAGTCGTAGTCAACTTGAACGCTCGCCGCGCAACCGCCCGGGCGACCACTTGATCGAAGACGGCATCATGTTGCATGACAGCCATCCGCCCGACATCGGTCACGGTTTGTGTTTGCCCAACCACACTTCCATCGACAGTAACGTTAATGCTGTCCACGACATTTTGCGGCACGACGATCTGTGGAACTTCGATCGGGGGCACGATCGGTGGCACGATCGGTGGCAGTTCGCGATTGCCATTAGCGTAAAGAAGTGCCTCGGCGATTGCCAATGCACTGCTGGACGCCTCGACGACGGTAGTGTCTTTATGAGGGCCGCGACCGACCATCGCAAACACATACACCACGCCGTTACCTTGCTGCGAATGAACTCCGCTTCGCGCACGAACGAAATCGTACTGTACGGCGCGGAAGTCTGGCTCCCAAGAAGCAGCAAGTGCGTAACATCGTTCCGCGTCGTCGTAGTTCAAATGGGAAGCCTCGTGCAACACGCCGCGCAAGTAAGCGCCGAAGGCAACCTGCTGATAGGCCAGCTTGGGATTCTCCTCGTCGTTGGCACCGCCAGACTCCACGATCGATCGTTGTTTCTGGTCCATTTGCAGGCAGTACGCCCTGGCATCGCCGCCGTTGTGCATCAGGTCGGCCAATGCCAGAAATGCGTGGATCAGGACTTTTTCATAGTCTTCGCCGGCATACGCAATTGCGTTGTCGTCCGTGATCCACGATAAGCCCTGTTCCGCAGCGCTCGTCTCCTGTAGATGGTCGAAGCGGTCGCGGACACCACGCAGTGCCTGTTCCGCCTCGCCTGTCTTGCCCGCTACCAGTTGCACCATGGCCCGGTCGAGCAAGGCGCAATCACGTCCGCGTTCCGCCTCTTGGGCAGCTAAATCCAGCAGCGTAATCGACCGATCGAGATCGCCCGCAAAGAACGCCTGATGGGCTTCATGCACGCGGGAGATATGCGTGGCACATCCACCATTGGTGATCAACAACACGAGACCGACGAACTCAACCAATCGACGTTCCAAAGCCAATCCGCCGTTGATCTGTGGGCCACCCCGCGTCGTTCGGTTTACTTGCGTCAGCATTATTGCCGTGTGAATGGATTGTAGTTACGCCACTTACCCAAACGCGACTTATGGTAGCCTTTGCGAATCTTGGCCGATTCCTTGTCGAAGGCACCGGATTGCACGTCCACAAGTTCCAGCGTCAGTACGTAGTCGCGTTGATAGTCGTGGTTGCTTTCAGTCGTGCCGGAGGTCAGCTTGGCAAAAACCAGGTAGTCAAACGGTTGGCCTTGACGCTGCATGGCAGCCGTGAATATCTGCATATTCTGCGGCATGAAGAGCGAGTCCGGTCGTAGGCGCGTCTCGATTAGACCTGCCTCGACGTAGCGGCGACTAATCGGCTCGAAATACGGTGCCTGGAGGATTTGCGAATCGATCTGTTCATAGATCTGCTCTTTGAAGTCGCCGAGTTCTTCGATGCTCCGATTCTCGACACCAAGAAAGCAGACTCGCCTAGCCAATGGGGGGGCGCCGTCGAACCCTGCCTGTAGGAACTGCGTCTCCTGACGAGCAAGCAGCCGCGCCACCGCTTCATCGATGAGCGGATTGAACGTTTCCGCGCCAGCACTATGACTGCCAACGATGTCGGCCTGATCGTCTTTGATCACATGCGCAAATTGATGCGACGAACGACAACCGCTGAAAACGCACACGGCTGTGATCGCCAAGACGCCGCCAAGAATGCCAAATCGATCCATCGTGATTCTCCTTGGTCAATTGATCGATTTGTTTCTTCGGTCGAATCCGCCCTATACCTCGACGAAACTTGTCCACTCGCCAAAAATCGCCAGCACTGCCAGCATGACTGGCGCTGCAATTGATGGCCAGAGAACTGGATTGGCTTATCGTGGAAATGCGGTTTCTTCACAAGTGCGATTGGGCAGCGAAACAGATCAATCGCCCGCGACGTCCGCGCGGTTACTCGAGTTTGACGCCACCGATTCGGGTCAGGCCGAACACGACGACCAACACCACCGCCAGTTCGATATAGCCGCCGGCAACCGAGGATAGTGTTTGCAGAACCTCAGTCACGTTGGGCGTTATGCTGCTAGGTAACCACCACTCGAAGAGAATTAGCTCGCCAACACCGAGGACGAGAATCCAGGGTACGGTCCATATCATGTGCCACGACGGACGCATTACCGCCAAGGCAATCGGTCCGGCGGCCAAACCAGGAAACAGACAAAGCGCCGACATCGTCAAAACTTCTTGTCGATTGAAACTTGGTGTAAATTGTCCGGATAGGCTGTCTGGAAATAGCGCACGCGCAGCAAACGCCACAAAAGCGAAACAGGTTGTAAAGAGCAGCAGATGTCGAATCCCGAATTGCACACGGTCGTCTGCGTCGAAACTGCGACCAAGAATGGAAAACCGCGCCCCGAAAATATGCCGATTGAGGATAAAGAAACTGACGCACGGCACGGAGAAACTGGCAACCATCAAAAATGCGGTGACCAACTTCACTATCAAAGTGGGGCGAAACAAGAAGTACACGTCGGCCAATTCCGCTACGGCCAGCCACACCATCGCCATCACAGCACTGCCCATAATCAATCGAAGCAATCGGTGGTGTGGCCAATACACGGCAAGTGCAAACAGCAAGGTCAGTTCGCCATGCAGTATGGCGAGCACTCTGAATACATCCGAAACCCTGATGGGCATTCGCTGCACCATGTACAGATCGAACGCCAAAAACGATGCACCCAACACCACCAACAGGACCGCGCGGATCATTTCGGATTTGCTCATATGATCATCATGAATCGCGGCGTTACCGGCGTCCATTGGGGTCACTGACGATTAGCCCCACTTGTGTTACCTTGCCGCTTTCGGTGCGCACAGTCGTTGAGGAAAGAAGCAGTCGAAATGGCAATCTTGATTGGGGCGGACGAAGCGGGATACGGCCCGAACTTGGGTCCGCTGGTGATTTCAGCAACCACGTGGCACGTTCCCGACGAACTTGTCGATGCCGATCTGTACCAGGTCTTGGGAGCATCGGTCCATGCGTCTTCAAGCACATCAGCGCCTGGTTTGCCAATTGGTGATTCGAAAACGCTCTACAAGCCTGGCGGCGGACTGGCAACGCTGGAACGGTCCGTGTTGGCGACCGCCTCGACACTGGGAATCGACGTCCGCACTTGGCATGACGTCTGGCAGGCCTTCGCGCCGCAAAGCGTCGTGTGGCGCGACAAATTGCCCTGGTACACTGATTTCCGCTCCCAGGCTCCAATCGACACGACACCCAGTGAGATCAAGGAATGCGGTGCACATTTTTCAATCGGCTTGGATCGGTCAGAGATCCGGTTGCTGAGCATGCGCTCCGTTGCAATCTTCCCGGAGCGCTTCAATGCACTGATCGATCGATTTGACACCAAAGGGGGCGCGTTGTCGTTCGAGACTTTGAAACTCGTTCAGCAACAACTGCAAAGCATCGACGATGGACGCATCATCGTTCATTGCGACAAACATGGCGGTCGTAATCGCTATGCCCCCGTGTTGCAAACCGTCTTTCCCAATGTACTGCCAATGATCGTTAGCGAGGCGCGCCGGCAAAGCGTATATCGATGGGGACCGGCCACACGCCGAATCGAGATGCGTTTCACAGCCAAAGGCGAGTCGGCGCTGTGCACGGCGCTAGCATCGATGGTCTCCAAGTACCTCCGCGAATTGGCGATGCTCGGCTTCAATGCGTTTTGGTCCGAATGCGTTCCGGGCATCAGACCGACGGCCGGCTACCCGGCCGATGCCAAACGATTCAAAAAAGAGATCGCCGCTGCGCAAGAACGACTTCAGATCGACGACCGCGTACTTTGGCGCAATCGGTGACAGTCCTGAGAGTTCGCGTAGGCCGCGGTTTGGGATTATCATGGAGGCCGCTTTCGAGAGCTAACTCCAGATTCCGGGAGAGTCCATCAAATGATGAAGCAGACCACTCACTGTTTCCTGGTCGTCCTCTTTGCAACGCAGCTGTTTGGACAACAAACAAATGCGCAAGGCCAAGCAACACAGGCCACCCCACAATCAGAACAAGGCGCCAAAGAAACACCCAAGAAGAAAGCAACAGAGACGATCGAGCAAGACTCGAAGAAGGAGAAGGAGAAGGAGAAAGCTCCAGCGACCGAAGCCAGATCAACTGACACGAGACCGGCCGATCAAGCGGAGAAGCAAGAGCTGATGAAGATCGAGCCAACCTGGGTCGACGCGCTGACTTGGCGACCCATTGGCCCGGCGTCGATGGGCGGTCGGATTATCGATCTAGCGGTCGTCGAATCGGACCCGACTACCTACTACGTCGCCACAGCCTCCGGCGGGCTCTTCAAAACGATCAACAACGGAACGACGTTTTCTCCGATCTTTGAAAAACAGTCGACAGTGTCGATTGGGGACGTCTGTATTTCTGCTTCGGACCCAAGCATTATTTGGGTCGGCACGGGTGAACATAATGCGCGCAATTCCGTTTCCTGGGGTGATGGCGTTTACAAATCAACGGACGCGGGGCGGACCTGGCAGAACATGGGACTTAAGAAGTCGTTTCAGATCGGGCGTATCGCCATCCACCCCACGAATCCGAATATCGTTTATGTCGGAGCACTCGGTCGACTGTGGGGACGGAACAAGCAACGCGGTCTCTACATGACGACCAACGGCGGCCAATCGTGGAAACGGGTGCTTTACGTCGACGCCAAAACGGGCTGTGTCGATGTCGTGATGCACCCGCGCGACGCCAACACGCTGATTGTGGCGATGTACGAACGCCAGCGTGATGGCTTTGACTCCAACGATCCGGCAAAACGTTGGGGACCCGGTAGCGGCATCTATAAGACCACCGATGGTGGTGAAAACTGGACCAAGCTGACCAAAGGGCTGCCTGAAGCGGAATTGGGACGTGTCGGTCTGGCGTACTACCAGGCCAATCCGAACACTGTGTATGCGATTGTGGAGAGTGAAAAAATCGGCACGGGGCCAGCGGCGGCGTTCATGGGCATCTCCGGTTCCGAGTCACCTCGCGGCACGACCGCGACGTTGCGTTCGGTCACTGCTGGTGGTCCAGCGGAAAAAGCAGGGTTGCAGGCCGGCGATCAGGTTGTCGAGGTGGATGGCGAAGAGGTGGCGTCTTATAACGACTTGGTCGTCAAAATCCGTAGTCACAAGCCAGGCGAGAAGTCGCCGATCAAGATCAAACGAGGTGACGAAGAAGTTAGCGTTGAACTTACCTGGGGGAAGAGATCTGGTACCGCGGGAACACGGCCTTTTACCGCCTATCTTGGCGGCCAACGTGCCAATGCCAGCCAGCAGCAGGGAGAAAAGGGAGTTCACACTGGCGGCATTTTTAAGTCAATCGATGGCGGAGAAACCTGGAAGCGCATCAACAGTCTCAATCCGAGACCGTTTTACTATAGCCAGATTCATATCGACCCGAGCGACGATCGCTACCAATACGTCATGGGTGTCAGCCTGCACACGTCAGGCAACGGCGGCGTTGAATACGGCACCGGTGGTCGTAACGTTCACCCGGACCACCACGCGATGTGGATCGATCCTCGCGATGGGCGGCACCTCATTCTTGGTTGCGACGGTGGTCTGTATATTTCGTATGATCGAGGCAAAACGTGGGACTTTAACAATGTGATGGACATAGGCCAGTTTTACGATGTTGGGCTGGACACGCGCACTCCTTTTCGAGCCTACGGCGGAATGCAAGACAACGGCTCGTGGGGTGGTCCCACTCGTAAACGCGGGTCGCGCGGCCCAGTCAATGCCGACTGGCTTCGCATTGGCGGCGGCGATGGCTTCGTTTGCCGCGTCGATCCCGCCGATCCCGATCTGGTTTACTACGAGAGCCAGAGCGGGAATATGGGGCGATTGAATCTGCGAACTGGCGAGCGTGCCAGAATTCGCCCGACACCGCCCAAGGGCACGCGATACAGATTCAATTGGAAAACACCTTTTGCGCTGTCGCATCATAATTCCAAGATCTTCTACTGTGCTGGAAATTTCGTCTTCCGATCACTGAATCGAGGCAGCAAGCTGCAGAAGATCTCGCCGGAGATCACGCGCACCGATCGTGGTAGCGCGACGGCAATCGCCGAATCGCCGCGGGATCCCAATGTGCTCTACGTCGGCACGGACGACGGCGCATTGTGGGTTACGAAAGATGCGGGCCACGCCTGGATTGACATTACCAAAAAAGTTGGGCTGCCAAAGAGCTACCATGTAAGCACGATTGAGGCTTCGCGATTCGAAACCGGTCGCGCCTACGTGGCGTTCGACGGGCACCGCAGCAACAACGACCGGCCGCATATCTACGTCACCGAGGACTTTGGTCAAACATGGCAGGCCATAAAGGCGAATTTGCCATCGGGTTCAACTCGGTGTCTACGCGAAGATGTGTCGAACGCGAATCTACTTTTCTTGGGGACCGAGTTTGGGATTTTCGCAACCTTGGATCGAGGGCGACATTGGATGCGCATCCACAACAATTTGCCTACTGTGGCCATCCACGAAATCGCCGTGCATCCGACGGAGAATGAAATCGTCGCAGCCACCCATGGTCGCAGCCTGTGGGTGCTCGACGTTTCGCCGCTTCGGCAGATGACCGCAGACATCGCCAAGGCAAAGGCTCACTTGTTTAAGCCCGCCGACGGTGTCTTGTGGGCCGGTGCGCTTTCATCAGCGAACTCGGGACACCGGAATTTCTCTAGCCAAAATGCCAACTTCGGAAGCGCTTTCTACTACTATCTGTCCGCAGAGGCCAAGGAAGTCTCTTTGGAGATCCGAGATATTAAGGGTGACCTTATCAGACAACTCGGCGCGGACAAGAAAGTTGGCTTGCATCGTACGATGTGGGACTTGCGACGTTCTTTGCCGCGCCGGCAACCGACAAACTCTGCCGCACAGGCATTCCGTCAACTCGATACGAACTCCGATGGCAAGCTGACGAAGGAGGACGCCGCCAAGGGCCAACGTGGACAGACCGTACTCCAACTGATCGAGCGATTGGATGCAAATAAGGATGGGCAACTGACTCAGGAAGAGTTAAAGGCGCGTGCAGCGCCAGGCACCTCTCGGCAGCCCCGGCCTGGACCGCAGATCGCACCGGGAACCTATCTGGCCAAGCTGATTGTGGACGGTAAAGAGCTTGTGCAAGAGGTTAAGGTCGAGCCAGATCCGGAATTTGCGTCCGCGATGTTGACGGAAGAGCTTGAAGCCTTCGAGCGAAAACAGCGCGCTGAATATATCGAATAGGCGCGCTTGCCCCTCACGAATCTGCCATCTTTTCGTACTAGGGCAACTTTCTGAAGGTCACACAATCACACTGCCTACGCTGCACCGCGGACGTCGGCCACCTTGGAAATCCATGGGGCTCGACCTAGAATGTCTATCTGAGGCTGTGCCTCAGATAGACACGAGCTTTCGCTCGGTTGCGGCGACCCGCTCCCCGACCAACCTGCGGTCGGCGCCCGTCGTTGAAGACTTGACTCATTTGTGAAGAAAAACCTGACAAAAGCTCTCTAGTTGGGTCGCCGCCGGCGATTCATTTTGAACCTGTCGCTGCCGGACTTCCTGTTCGCAGGTTCGCCCAACAGAGGTGGACCTGCCAGTACGCCGTTTGAGAAAGATCCCGTGCCCCCGACGCCATCTATGACTATTGACGAACTGCTCGAGGAATTTGAAGAACTGGGCGACTGGGACGACCAATGTGATTACCTGATCGACCTGGGCTTTGAACTTCCCAAGCTACCGGAAACGGCAATGACCGAGGAGAACAAGGTCCGTGGTTGTCAAAATAATGTCTGGTTGGTCGCGAACCTTTCGGACGACGAGCCAACGACGATTGAAATCGTTGCCAACAGTGACGCCATCATTGTTAACGGGTTGATTGCAGTTCTGCTGGCGATGTATTCCCGCAAGACCGCGGATGAGATCCTGGCCGTCGATCCACGAAACGTGTTCGGCAGACTGGGGCTGGAACGGCACCTCAGTCCACTGCGCCGCAACGGTCTGTTCAGCATGGTTCAGAGAATTCGAGATATCGCCGAGCAGGCTGCTTGATCAATCTGTAGGCCGGTAAATTAGCAGACTGGCGACTCGCATGATCGCAGGAGGTCGCTGGTTGCATCGTCGTCAGAAAAAAGGTTCGTCATGTCAGACGTCGCATCGGACAAGATACTTGACGTCGAAGCTGTTCAGCGCGA
>NYXM01000046.1 GCA_002685655.1 Planctomycetaceae bacterium | reverse complement strand
CGAACGATTCCCGACATCTCTGGCTTGCCTAATTCACCTGTGTCTGGATTTCGCGCACCCGACGATTGATTCGCGTCAGGATCTCAGAATCACTGGGGTGGGGCGAATCGAACGCGGGACGGAGCGGTATCGGCACGTCGTCCATGCGATAAACCGTGCCGGGCACGTTGATGCCGTAGGTCGCGACGGTGAAAGCAACGGTCGCAGAACGCGTCGTCGGCGTCTCTTTGGGATCGAAGGCGATGTAAGGAATCGACTCCAAGTGCTCGCGCGCCGGTTGGCTGAAGTTGGCCATCGGATCGCTGGCGATGATCATGGCCGCATCCGCTTCTCCGCGGGCTAGTACGTCAGACGCCGTGTATTCGCCCGGATTGAAACGTGGGTATCCTCGCGCCAGATTGACGCCAAAAGGATAGCCGGTTCGCCAGGCCACGACATTGTCCGCACCCGTGACGTTGCCATGGCCGCGATTTGGCTTGCAAGTAAACCGTGTGTGTTGGTTCATGTCTCGCGTCAATGCGAGCAGGGCTTCCGTGTTGGAATGTTTGCCACGCGTCATCGTGAGCCCCATGCCGAAGAAAATCGCACCAAACTTAGCCGCCTTCATGCGATCCATCAGGTCTTGCCAAGTTGCCATTGGCACACCCGTGTCTTCCTCGACGGACTTGGGATCCAAATCGATTCCGTTGGCCAACGCACGCAGCGTCCAGAGTCCCTCGAAATCACGTCGCGGTTTGATTTGCACAAAGATGTCGGCGGCTCTGGCGGATTTGGTCTTCCGCACGTCGACAATGACGCAGGTGCGGTCCTTGCGACCATTGGGCAGGAACATGCCCTTCGGCATCAGGCTATATCTCGTAAAATGGCGGGGATGGCTTTCGGCCGGGTTCGCTCCCCAAAACATCACCATATCCGCGCGATTGCGCACTTCGCCCAACGTACTGGTGACTTCGCCGACAGCTTGATAGGCCATTCCTGACGGGCCATGGCAGACGCTGCTGGTCGTATCGACGATCCCGCCAATCCAATCTGCGATGCCCACGGCGATTCGCTGCGACTCGCTGGTCGTATCGCTCAAGCCGTAAATCAACGGATAGTCAGCGTCGACCAGAATCCTGGCTGCCCGTTCGATGCCAGCGTCCAGCGTGGCGGGGTGTCCGTCAACATGACACGACGGCCGATCTTCGATCTCGTGGTTTAGAAACCACGAATTGCCCAGCACACAGGCGCGCTTGGCTTCGACAATGCGGGTCCCTTCGACCTTCAAATCGATGTCGTCACAGACGCAACCGCAGAACGTGCAAGTGGCATCCTTGACGATTTTGGTTTTAGGCGTTTCTTCGATTGTGCTCATCGTGTTGCCGCTGTTATTTCAGGCCTGCACGGTCGTATCTACTTAATCCGGTCATTTCAGAACGGTCAATTCAACATCCATTCCTTTGCTCGTCGGCATCCCAGACCCGTGTGTATCGCCACCCATCAGGCGACTCGACAGGTCGCCATAGGCAATGAACAACATCCCTGCGGGCAATTCGTCTCTCTTGGCCGTTTTGACGGCAACATCGATCTGACCGTGCTCGCCCGTCAGCCGCACTTTGTCGCCATCGGACAACGCCAGCCGCTGCATATCCGGCATCGCGACTTGCAGCGTGTTGATCTCACTCTGGTAGTTCTCGCCGTATTTGCCTTCGCTGATGCCGCTACCTTGCCTGCTGGTCCGGCCTGGAATCAAGATAAAGGCATCAGCCATCCGCTTTGGTCACTCACTTGGCAAGACAGAGTCGGCAGTTGTCGCCGCAAAGGACGAGAATTCGAGAGAAGAACCATTTTCGCAGCCTGCAAGAGGCGACGCTAGGGCAAATCCTCGGTGATTTGGCTTGTCGCTCGTAGTCATCCGTTGCCCAAGTAGGTAACAGGCAGATCAGGCTCCGCCTGAAAGGCTCATCCCAGCAAAGCGAGACGGTCACTTCCTACGGCTTTGTCACGTGACGCAATGCGCGGCCCGGCAGCTTCTCTGTCACGCGTCCTTCGTCAATCACCAAGACGCCGTTGACCAGCAGATATCGTACGCCTGTTGCATACTGATGGGGCTTCTCGAAGGTGGCCGTATCGAGCAATGTTTTGGGATCGAACACGACAAGATCCGCAGCATACCCCGCTTTGACGAATCCTCGCTGGGGCAGGCCAAGAATCTCGGCCGGCAATCCCGTGGCGCTGCGAATCGCCGCGGCCAGTGTGACTGTTTTTCCACGAATTGCGTAGCGACCGATTTTGCGCGGAAATGTGCCGTAGTTCCGTGGGTGCGGCACCGTGTCGTTGGGAACTTTGGCACCCCCATCACTGGCGACCGCGACGTATGGCTGTTGCATGATCAGGCGAACTTCTGCTTCCTGCATCCCAAAGTTGACCATGGCGGCGCCGCCGTTGGTTTGGATCTCGACCACCAAATCGACAACATCCCTCTTGAGTTCTTTGGCCAGCGACTCGAGATCTCGGCCCTGCCAGTCGCGCTGCTTGCTGTAGCTGGCGATGAAGAGGCTGGCCCCACCGCTGCGCGATTCAATCGACTGGCGAAGTTGCGTCTGCAGTTCCTTGGCACTGTCCGGATCGGCCATCGCCGTCTTGAACGCCTTTGTGCTACGGTATCGATCCGGCACGACCATCGCGCCCAGCGACGTGCTGCTGGCGATGTAGGGATATTGGTCGGCGGTGACGCGTTGGCCATTGTCTCGTGCCTGTTGCACTTTGACTACCGCGTCGGCGGCCAGGCCCCACGCAGCGCGACCCGACGCCTTAAAATGCGAGATATGCACTGGCAGCTCTGCTTCGCGGCCGATTGTCAGCGTCTCGTCGATCGATTCCAACAGCCGCGTGTTTTCGTTCCGCATGTGCGACACGTAGATTCCCCCGTGCTGGGCGACGACGCGCGATATCGCGATCAGTTCCTCAGTCGCCGCATACTTGCTGGGCACATAGATCAGGCCAGTCGATAGTCCCCACGCACCGGCTTGCATCCCCTCGGCCACGGCGAGTTTCATTCTCTCAAGTTCCTCGGGCGACGGTGGCCGATTGTCCGAGCCAACAACTTCGCGTCGCAGACTCCCCTGCGGGATCAGGTGGACGACATTTGTGCCGGCACCCGCTTCGTCGATCTGCTCCAAGTACTGGCGAACATCCGCGCGACCACCACCGCAGTTGCCGGTGACAATCGTCGTCACCCCTTGCGTGATGTAATTTCGATTGAGTCGCGTTTCCGCTCGCGTAATTGGCCGATCGCTGTGATTGTGCAGATCGATGAAGCCAGGCGACACGATCAGATTCGTGGCGTCAATCTTCCGCGGATCGCCGGTCAGTTCGAATCGTCCGACGCCTACGATCGAATCGCCTTTGATCGCCACGTCGCCGACGATTGCCTCACCGCCGCTCCCGTCGAAAATTTGTGCGTCCGTCAGCACGAGATCGGCATCGACCGGCGCAGCGGCCAAGACCAGCGCAAAGAGAGTTGAAATCACCATCACGATTAACCTGCCGTGTTGTTGGGAAGGCACGCGGTGATGCGTGCCGTTAAGTTGTCAATCAAATGTTCCAGACTACCAGCGGACACCACCGCCACCGTTTCTTGATAAATGCCCTGCCCATACAGCTCGGCGGGTGGCAGATAAGATGCCCCCCAGCCATCGGCCAACACGGCCACGATGACCGGCACACCGAGAAACCGCCGCCGAAGTTCACGCTGCAAAATCTGATACGGTTCGCCCTGTACGGCCACCCAGACGGCATCGCCGACTCGCCAGACCACGGTCCGAAACGGATACCGATCAATTGGCAAACAGATCAGGCGAGTGATCAGACGCGATTTTCGTTCGACTAGAGCGCGCAGGTCGGCGGCTTGTTGGTCGTCGCCAGCGTCGCGGGCGGCTTGCTCCCGCAGCCTGAGTTCGGCCTGCTGGCGACGCGCATCTTCGAGCGTTGGCAGTTCTGGACGATAGGAAAGCGGCACTTCCTGGCGGTCGGTGCTCCATTGCGCACAGTCAGCCTGACGTTCGTCTGGGAGCGGCGAGGCGTGCCAAGGACCGATCGTCGCGCCCGAGACGACGGGTCCAGAGTATTCGAAACGTGTGCGTGCGGCAGGCAACCCTTCTAGCGAGGAAAGCGCCGCGTATCCCAGCTGCCGGCCATTCTGGTCCGCAATGCCGCTGTCACCGACAAATCCATGACGGGGCCCGATGTCTCCCGAGGCACCTTGAATGAAGACACAGGGGGCATCAGTCGCCCGTTCGATCAGTTCACGCATCGCGCCCGGGTAGTCAGGACTTATCAGTTGATTGTCCCAAGCCAACGTCGTGGGATGACAAGCGTAATTGACCACCGTGGCAACGATGGCGCCGCTGGAATTGGTCACTCGGGCGACCAGCACCAGATCGTCGGCGATGCCGCTGGGATTGTAACCACAGACCCATTGTTGACTAACCTCGTCGTAGAGATCACGATGCGCCGCCAGGTCGCAATGCCCGTTGGCGTAGCTGATTGTCACGTCTTGCAATTCGTCCACGGCACGGGCGGCCAATTGGGCGACCGTCTTGGCGACGGAGGCGAGGTAATCGGGAATCAGATCACCACCCGGCAGTTCGGACCGGTCGCGAATCAACAGCCCGGCCGCGTGGGTATGCGAAAACAGCACGACGATGGATTCGGGCGGAATCCCGGCCTGTTGCTCGATGGCGGCCACAATCCGATCGATCTCGGACTGCTCCAGTAGGCAATGGTCCAGTGCAATCATCAGCTGCTGCGAGTCTGGCGATGATTCGGCATCGATCTCGCGAAACAAAACGGCGCTGGCGGTTAGCGGCCGATGGACTCCAGTCGATCGATCGTGCTTCGCGGCACCCCACATTCGGTGATATATACCGACCGGCGGCGTAATATCGCCCGTTGCAATGCCGAACTGACAGACACTTTGAGGGAATTCGACAAGCGTCATGGCTAGGGTCCAATGGCGTGTGCTTGGTAGGATGCGCGGGATCACCAGCGCAGGGGATCACGGGCGAGCGGCAGGGTCAGGCGAAGCATTGTTATCACTGGAGATCAAGGACTGCTCGAAGATATCCCCCTCAGGCCTGAGAAGCAACCAGAACAGACCCGCGGCGACGTACAGGCCGCCGAATAGTAGCAGTACGCTGTCCCAATTTCCGCCCTGTTTGGTGAAACGTCCAACGCCGGTAATAAACGCAAGTGCGCCCAAATTGCCAACCATGTTCATCGTGCCGAACAACGCCCCAACATGTCGTCCGCCCATATCGATCGTGATCGTGTAGGCGCAAGGGCCGCCAACGGCTGCGCAAAACGAACCGCCGCTGATGATCAATACCGCCACGACCGGTTGTTGCACGAAGTAGGCCCCAAAGACCAACAAGGCACACAACGACATGCAAACAGTCGCCAGCCATTTTCGAGCGATCGTACGGCTGCCGGTCATGGCCAACAGACCGTCCGAAATGGCTCCACCGGCCAGAGCACCGACCACCAACGCGATCAACGGCAGGCTGTTAAGGACGCCAGACGTCGCCACGGAGACATCGCGCGCATCTTGGAGGTAGGTCGCGAACCAACTGCCAAAGAAGATCTGGCCCGCGGCACGACAGAACTGCTGGCCACAAATCCACCATGTCGCGGGACTGGAATAGATCGGTAACCACGGCGTTGCCTCCGCAACTGCCGAGGCACCCGTATTAGCAGTTGCGCCCGTAGATTCACGCTGAAGAGCTTCTTCCTGTGTTTCCTTTGCCGCACCAATTCGCTCGGCGAGAAACTCTGCTGGCGTGTCGCGAAACCACCAGTAAAAACCGATCGCCCAGGCGATCCCCAACAGGCTGTAGGATGCAAACGTCGCTCGCCAGCCGATGGAAACCACCAGGAATCCGGTCATAAAAACGCCAATGGCACCGCCCAGTGACATCGAAGCGCCCAAACATCCTGTCGGAACTGCCCTCAGCTTGCTGGAAAACCAAGCTGAGATTGTATTCGTGCAACAAGGAAACAGGCCAGCTTGAAAGAGCCCATTGGCAAGTCGCGCAGCGACTAACAACCCCGCGCCCGTCGCCATGCTCATCGCAGCGGTTGCCAACGACAACCCCGCCGCACACAACGGAATCGACTTGCGGCTTCCCCATCGCGTGCCCAGCGCTCCAGTGGGGATCTGGCCTAAGGCGTAGGTCAGGAAGAAAAGTCCCATGACATAACCCATCGTTTCTTCAGACAGACGGAGCTCTCCTCGAATCGTGCTCTCGGCAACGCCTAGACTGTTGCGACAGATGTACGCGATCATCGCCGCTGCGCACAACCACGTAATGACGCCACCCCTCGTCAACGGGGAAACCTGGGACGATTCCGTGGCGGGTGATTTGTGGGGATTGGACACGGGGGCATTGTAGCGAACTGGTTGCCCGTGATGGCAAACCAGTCTTTCAAGGCGCGCCGGCGCGTCGCAGTGATCGGGTGGCTCGTTGCCGGCATCGAAACCGCGGGCGACGCCTTCGGCCTTCGTCACGTTCCGCGGACCTACTTCGGTCGGCTCTAACGCAATTTGATGACCCATACGGCTCTGAATCTGGCTCAATCTTGTTGGAAATCCGACCAGCCAAAGTCTATGATAGAGTTGTTCTTCTATTCAGGAGGCCGGTCATGTCTGACAGAAACAGTTTGCTGATCGTTGGGTTGTACACGTCGGTTGGACTGCTGGTCGCAGTCACTGGTTATGGGACGTTCGCCTACTATAAATCCGTCTCGTCCAGCGCCCTTGCAGACATGGAAGCGACCCTGGCTGCTGAAATCGCTGCGAGTGCTCGCACCGGAAACACGCAGCCTCCCAGACCTCTAGCAAACACTGCTGCCCTGACGCGCGCTCATGCGCAATTAAACCAACTGCAGACGATGCTCGAACGGAATAGTCGGCTCCTTGAAAAGCGCACGACGCTTCTCAACCAGAAGACCACTGAATGCAAGGCATTGCAAGCACAGCTAGATGGGTCAATCGCAACGGTCTTGGAACTGCTTGGTACGGACACGGAGGCGAGCAGCAGTGAGGTCAGGCAACAGGTGGGCCGAGATCTAGAGCAAGAGTTTAATCAGCTCAAAACGGAACTTGATCGTTCCGAATCTTTGGAACTGGAACAGATGCAGCAAGTCGCGCAGCTTAAAACGGAGCTGGCAGCGACGGAATCTGAAATTGCGGAGATTCGCGAACAGACCAATGCCGAATTGCTGTCGTTGCTCGAACAGCAGCAGTTATTGGATACCACGTCGCGCCGCGCATTCACGCAACTCGGGTCAGCAGCGGTCCCGGTGTTGGTTGAATTTTTGAGCGACGAACGTGCGGAGGTGCGGAGTTGGGCAGCTTCGGTTCTGGGCGGCCTAGGCGCGGACGGCCAGGACGCCGTACCCGCCCTGATGGGCATGTTGGTTGATGACGACAGAATTGTTCGCGACCAGGCCAAACGGTCGCTTGAACTGTTGTCGAATTAGGGGCGTCGCGTTGAGCCCTGCGTGCCGTCAATCATGCCCCCGACTCTTCCGATTCCCTTGAGCCTTGTGCACGGCCGAGATACGCTATGCCGCAGACGAAGCCCACCTGGGAGAAATCGATGAACCAGTCTCTCGCCTTGGCCGGCGTGTTCTTGGCCGTGTTCGTTTCGATCTCGTCGGCAGACGAGAAACGACTGGACATCCAGCGGGCGCGAGTCTGCGTTACCGGCGCCGATCACAATCGCCCCGACCTGTTTCCTGGCGTCGGCGATTTCATCGGCTGGCCTGGTGGAGTGGAACGGATGCCCAATGGCGACCTCTTGCTCGCGCACTCGGCTGGCTATTGGCATTCATCGTTTGCTCAGCCGCGGCAAATCGAACCGGAGCTTCGACAGCGATGGCTCAAGGAAGGCTGGCCGCTTGATTTTCCCGCACCGAACGGCGGGCGAACGATGGCCTCCCGGTCGACCGATGACGGAAAAACGTGGTCCCGGCCACAAACTGTTATCGACCATCCGCTCGATGACGGAGCGCACGCGGTCTTCACGTGCCGTGACGATACGGTGCTCTGTTTCGTTGGAGTGCAGGCGTCATGGTATGGATACAGCAAGGCACCAAAGGCCTTTCGGCACGACATCGATGGACTGAATACGAAACAGTTCGTTCTCCGATCGACGGACAGCGGAAAGACATGGTCAGCCCCCATTGGGCTCGAAAGTCCCGGAGACTTTTACGAGCGGGCGCACGGCGGGCGACCGATTCAGCTAGCCGACGGCAGCATACTCTGGGCGACGTACTATCAGGTCGCCGGCAAAAAGTATCTCCACGGTGCCATTCGCCGCTCGGACGATTCCGGCAGGACATGGCGCGTGATCTCCACGATCGAACGACCCGACAACAACGTCGACGAACCTGCGATCGCCCAATTGAAGGACGGTCGTTTGATCCTAATCACGCGGCCTGACGGTGCCGTGTTCTATTCCAATGACAAAGGTGTAACGTGGATTGATTCCGGTTCACGCGTTGTTCCACCGGCAAGTCCT
>NYXM01000198.1 GCA_002685655.1 Planctomycetaceae bacterium | reverse complement strand
CCACCACCAAAACCTCCGCCGCCGCCGGCTTGGGCTAGAAGATCCAGTGCCGGCGTGACATCAAAGAAACCCAGCGAGGCGGAAAGTTCTAGCAGTTCAAACATGGATGCTCGTGAAGAGGACCGCTAAGGGGCCAACTCAGTTGGTTGATCGTGACGTTATCAAGGTTTGCGAACAAGTTCAAAAGCGGATGACGTTGGCTACGCTTCGCCACTGGTGACTGGCGATTCCTTTGAGTCAGGCTTGCTCCGCCGGACGACAAAGGCGTAGGCGAAACGGACGAAGAACGCCACCAGGGCAATTGCCACGACAGCCGCGATGATCGGCAGGAAGATTGCCAGCACGGACATCGCGATCGCAATGACCCATTCAAACGTTGACACGATAGGATTCGCAGCTCCACCAGTGGTCAATGTGGATCCGACTCGCAGACCTGCCAATCCCGCTTTGATCGTGCCGGCGGCGCCGCCGCCGGCGATGACTGCCAATGACCATTTCAGCACGGGATGCATGTCTTGAATGAATGCGGCGGAGACAATCACACCTGCGACAATGGCCAGCGGTGTGGAGGCGGTGTCGAGCAGGTTGTCGAGCCAAGGTAAATAGTAGGCACCAACCTCCAGCACCGTGGCGGTGCCAAACGTGGCGATCGCCAGCCATGAACCCATCCACTGAAAGCCGTCCGCCAGGGTCAGCAAATCCGCTCGAGCAGCAATTCCAATGATCAACGTCGGCACGAACACGCGGAATCCACAGGCCGCTGCCAAGCCGATTCCGATGGAAATTGCGACGATCGTGTCCAGCATCATGTTCCTCGCGTTCTGGCTGGTAACCCGGAACCTTGAAAGTAGATCTGAAACGCCTGGCAACTCTCGTTCGTGACGCCTTACTTCTTTCGAGTCATTTCGAACGTGTGTTCTTCCATGGCCTTGTCATCCTTGAACATGACCCACGTCGAATGGACGGTGTCTTGATCGACGAACTTCAACTTGCCTTCATGCATGTGAGCATCATCCTTCGATGCGAGGTTGGTCGCACCCGCAAACTCGAACACCAGCGTATCATCGTTGTCGCCCTTCTTCACTCGCATTCGAGGCTGGTTGCCCAACATGCAATAGTGGTTCAGCATGACTTTGTTGCCATCAAGGTGATAGACCGTGATCATCTCTTGCGGACTACCTGGAAACTCTGTTTCGACAACGGCGGTTCCGCCGGCGATCACGCGGACACTCAGCGTCAATTCACCTTTGTGTTCGCCCTTGGTGGCGATCCAGTCGCCGGACAGTGACTTGATCTTGTCGAAAATCGCCTCTGCCTGTTTGGCCTTCTTGCCGCTTGATCTCTTCTTCTTTCCAGAATCGTCATCGGCTTTCGCAATTCCTGCGAATACGATGGCAAGCATCACGAGACTGACTGTCAATGTTCGAGTTTTCATGGGAGAAATCCTGTGGGGAGATGTGATGGACAACGGAATTCTGTGGCAATGTCCTGTTGCCCGGGCGATGAGAGACCCAGTCGATGAGAAAAACCCAGTCGACGAGAAGCTTAATATTGACGAACTCAGCCGCCATTGCAAGCGTTCGCCAGCATACCGCGGAGGGGAGCGTGTCGGCCTGGTTTTCGATCGGCGGGATCGGCGATTACAATACACAACGTGGCCGAAAGCGGGCATGGTCGAACGCTTGCCAGACAGTGGCGGCGCGAAAAACACTGATCAGCTACGTTGCGCTACGAATAAAGAGAAAGTCCGCTTGCATTATTTGAGAGGGTGAAAACCGATGTTGCACCGCACGCTCGCTATCCTGGCCCTGACACTCTGGACCTTGCTCCTTTCCACAGGGACATCAAAAGACTGCCGAGGTGCGGAAGTCGCGAAGGAACCGTTGCGACCCAACATTATCTACATCATGACGGACGACCTCGGCTACGGAGACCTTGGGTGTTATGGGCAGCAAGTGATCCAGACACCGAACATCGATCAGATGGCCAAGGAGGGAATGAAGTTCACAGATCACTACGCGGGGCACACGGTGTGTCGTCCATCGCGGTTGGTGCTGTGGCTCGGCCAACACGTGGGACACACTGGTCTGACCGGCAACCGTCCTCGTAGCCTGAGTTCCAAAGAGCGGACCGTTGCACGATGCCTGCATGACGCCGGTTACGCGACAAGCGGTGTTGGCAAATGGGCGCTTGGTAATGTGGACGACCCGTCCGAAATCGACAATCCCGGTCATCCCAACCGTAACGGCTTCGACTACTGGTTCGGATACTTGAACCAGAGCATCGCCCACAATTACTATCCAACGTATTTGTGGGAGAACGACCAACAGGTTCCCTTACCGGGAAATGTAATTGGCTCCTATCCGGCCGGACGCGGACGCGTGTCTTCCAAGCGCGTTAGCTATTCGCATGATTTCATGACCGAAGCGGCGTTCAACTTTATTCGCCGTGAAAAGGGCAACCCGTTTCTGCTCCACATCCACTGGACAATCCCCCACGCCAACAATGAAGGAGGGCGCGTCCACGGCGACGGAATGGAAGTTCCGGACTATGGGGTTTACGCCGACAAGGATTGGCCGAATCCCGAAAAGGGGTTTGCGGCGATGATCACCCGGATGGATGCGGATGTCGGGCGTTTGATGAAACTGCTGAAAGAACTCGGCATCGATGAGAAGACGTTAGTTGTCTTCACATCGGATAATGGACCGCACAACGAAGGCGGACACAAGCACGAGTTTTTCAATTCCAACGGCGACCTGAACGGTTTCAAGCGGTCGATGCACGAGGGTGGATATCGCGTGCCGATGATTGCGAGATGGCCGGGGAAGATCGAAGCTGGAACGTCCTCGACGCACCCGTCGGCCTTCCAGGATTTCCTCCCGACGGCGTGTGAGTTGGCAGGCGCCAAAGCACCGTCTGGAATCGATGGAATCTCCTACCTGCCAACCCTGTTGGGCAAAGCGGATATGCAGGCAAGACACGAGTATCTTTATTGCGCCAGCGGGGAAGGTGCGACGTCCGTTGGCGTACGTTTCGGAAAATGGAAACTTGTGCAGTATCGCAGCCCAAAGCCGAAGCGATCGAAGAAGAAGAAGGTAGCTTCTCAGGTTCCCAGCAAAACGAACCTCGATTGGCGCCTCTATGATCTGTCCGAAGACATCGGTGAAAAGAACAACGTTGCCGGCCAGCATCCAAGCATCGTGGCTGAGATTCTTGGACTTCTGAAACGCGACGGTCTACTGTAACGAGCACACCGTGGCCGCAGGCAGTACGTCTATGGTGGCAGAACTCTTCAACTGACCAGAACACAACCAACCGGCACTACTATGACGTTTGACAAACAGACGCGTCGTGAGTTTTCGTTGCGATCCGCACAGGCACTTTCGGCGGGAAGCGTCGTCAACGCACTCACCGCAGCGGCTCGCGCCGAAGATCATCCGCTGAAGCCCGCGAAGACCTTTCGCCTGTGGGCTACATCAGATGCCCATGTCGGCACGGACTTACGACATCACAAACGAGAGAGCCTCGCCGATGCGATTCGCCAGAGTGAACGGGGTGGCGATCAAGGCGGCCCGCCGTTTGAGTGGGACGTGGCGCTGCACTTGGGTGATTCGTCTGGAAACCAGGGATCTCCTAAGGACGACGAAGGCCAAGAAGTTGTCCGCCAATTCGGTGCGGTGCGGCAGCATGTTCGCGAGCAATTCTATAATCTGGCTGGTAACCACGATGCCACTTTCGCGGACGAGGAAACGCAATGGTGGTTTCGCAAATGGCTCGATCCGACCGGCGAGAACACGAAGTACTCCAGAGTCGATGCAAAGAATCGGCCATACCCGGTCGAGGGAACTTGGGAACGTTACACGTTTCGCGTCGGCAACCTGCTGTTCGCCATGATGAGCGACCGCAATGACATCGGGCCACCGGTTGGTCGCGGCGCGCGCGGTGGATACCCAGCGGGTGCAGTTACCGGCGAGACCTTCGCGTGGTGGAAGTCGCTCGTTCGCAAGAATTCAGAATCGATCATTATTTCGGCGCATCACCACATGCTCAAAGAGACGACCGTGGCGTCTGGCGAGTGGGAGGGATTCAAGAAGACGAAGGACGGAAAATGGCAATCCAACTATCACGGTTACTTTCCGCAAGGCGGTCCGCGAGGCGCGTCGTACCTGTATTGGATCGACGACAAACCTGACGCGCAGGCTTTTGAGACTTACCTGGCTGAGAATCCAGGTGCGATTGACTTGTGGCTTGGAGCACACACCCACACCAACCCAGACGACCGCAAAGGCGGACGCGGCCACGTGGAACGCAAATGGGAAGTCAACTTCGCGAACGTTTCCGCCCTTACAAAGTGCCATGGGCATGGACATTCGACGCCGATGAGCCGCCTGTTTACGTTTACCGAAGGCAGTAACCAGGTTCGCGTGCAATGCTACTTGCACACTTCACAGTTTCAGCCACAAGGCTGGTATGTGAAGGCGGAACGCGTGATCGAACTGGGAAGACCGTTTCGGATGGAAGCGTAGAGATGATAGTCTCGCTGGCTGCTTCAGCTTCACCGATGCGGATCCGGGGCCAACGCTGGTTGCTCGCGCGCGATGGAATAGTCCCGTTCGTCGATCGGCGGGTGTCCCATCGGTCCGAACGAGTCGAATTCGTCGCATTGGTCGTCTCCGGGCACAAACGTGACGTTGATGCCGGATGAAGTGACATCGCAGCGCTGAAAGCCAGAGCGCGTATCAATATCAGGCCACCGATCGACCATTTGGGCGGTATTGCCTGCGGCGCAGGTTCGAAACAGGCGAATCCCATCGACATTCTGAACCGGTCGGCCCGTATGGACGTGGCCACAAAACAAGATGTCGACGTTTGCATCGCGCAAATGTTGCCAGATACGTTGTCGGTGCGGTCCGTCGAGGGAGAAATACCAGTTGTCATACTGGTCTGCCACGGTATTGTCCCACGCGGGCTCATCCGGCTGTTCGATGAACGGCCAATAGTGCATCATCGCCACGTGATATTCGGCCCGTGGCAGCGTCGGCAGTCGCTCGAGCAACCGCCACAATCTCACCTCATGCGGCAATCCAGAACCGGCCACCGCACCATAAAAGCCGGTGAAGCGTACATTCCGATAGAGAAACGTCCAGTGGATCGGGCCGAAATACGACGCGAACAAGTCGAGCCGACTTGCCGTCATGTTCAAGTTCGGGTCGTGCCAGTCCCAGTTGTTCTTGTTAAGGCTCTTGTCGCCATTTGTCGCGGCGTGCTTATTGCCGACATCCATGTTTCCCGGAATACAAAAGGAAGGAAATGGAAGCGTATCCAAGTCCTCGCGCGCTTGAAGATACTCGAACTCATGTGTCTGACCGTCGCGTGTAAAATCACCGCCATGCAAGAGAAACTCGGAATCAGTCGCTGCCATTTGCCGTTTGATCGCCGCCCACCGTTGGTTAATTGCCGGTCGAAAACGATACGAGCGTGCCGTGCCCAAATGGCTGTCATTGACGTGCAAAAACGTCCAGTTTGATGGAAATGAGGACATCGGTGGTAATCTGATATGCGTATCCAGGTTGGGCCCAAGGAATCGGGCGTGCATCCAGTTTACCCGTGTGAACACTTTCTGGCATCCTGCCAGTTCTCGCTTCCTTGAGAAAGCGATTACATTAGTATGAAGCTCGCCACTAGAGCGCATTCGGCGTAACTGTAGTGGGTATTTCGTCACATGGGACTCAGAAACGAGGCGTCGCGTACGCTACACGTCCGTGCGACTCGCACTAAACTGACAATACAAAGGTCACTTTCATGCGATATCCCATTCGCTCAGCTCTAACCGCCGCCATTTTTATCGTGTCGATAACGGTGCTACCTGCCCACACGCCGTCGTCACACGCTGAGGAGCCGAAACAATACGACGTCGTGGTTTACGGCGGAACGTCGGCCGGGATTGCAGCGGCAATCCAAGTTCGACGCATGGGTGGCAGTGTGGTCGTTCTCGAACCAACAGCACGCATTGGCGGCCTGACGACTGGTGGGCTTGGCCAAACCGACATCGGCAACAAAGCGGCTATCGGCGGGATCGCGCGCGAGTTCTATCAGCGAGTTCGCAAGTACTACGACCAGCCGGAACATTGGACATGGCAACAGCGCGGGGAATATCGCGACGGAGGTCAGACCCGTTCCGGTAATCAGGAGGCGACAATGTGGACCTTCGAACCGTCTGCTGCGCTGACAATCATTCAAAGCCTCGTCCGCGAACATGAGATTCCCGTCATGTACGGACAACGGCTGGACCGAGCCGGCAACTCGGGCTCCGGAAAACTGGCGCGTGGCATCACGAAAGACGGTCCGCGGCTCGTGTCGATCACACTGGAGAATGACGTCAAGATACACGGCCGAATCTTCATTGATGCGACGTATGAAGGTGACCTGATGTCTGCCTCGGGTGTTGCATACACAGTGGGCCGCGAAAGCAACACGACCTATCAGGAGACGCTCAACGGCGTCCAAACCCAGCACGCCAGGTTCCATCAATTCCAACCAGGTGTCGATCCGTTCGTCGAACCGGGTAATCGCGCCAGCGGCCTGCTGCCCGGAATCGACCCGGACGGTCCCGGGCAGGAAGGCACCGGCGATCGTCGAGCGCAGGCATTTTGTTTTCGCATGTGCCTCACTGATCACCCCGAAAACCGTTTGCCCTTCACCAAACCTGTCGACCACGATCCGCAGCTCTATGAGCTGTTGTTGCGAAACTTCGAGGCGGGCGAAAAAGGGATGCCTTGGATCAATTCAGGAATGCCCAATCGCAAGACCGACACCAACAATCGAACCGCAGTCTCCACGGATTTCATTGGGCAGAATTACTCTTATGCCGAAGCAAGCTATGGAGAACGAGATCGCTTGCGCCAGCAGCACCGGACTTATCAGCAAGGCTTGATGTGGACACTGGCCAATCATCACCGGGTGCCCGAACAGATTCGCCGCGAAGTGGCTCGCTGGGGCACGTGTCGCGACGAGTTCGCACGAGCGGATGGTTGGCAAGAGCAGTTGTACGTACGCGAAGGACGGCGGATGATCGGCCCCTATGTCATGACGCAGCACAATTGCCAGGGTCGAGTCGCCGCGGAACAGTCGATCGGCCTGGCTGCGTACACGATGGATTCGCACAACGTGCAACGCTATGTCAACGCTGACGGACATGTGCGAAATGAAGGGGACGTCGAAGTAGGTGGCTTTTCGCCTTATCCGATCGACTATCGTGCGATGACGCCCAAGCAACCTGAGTGTGACAATCTACTGGTCCCGGTTTGCTTGAGTGCATCGCACATTGCCTTCGGATCAATACGGATGGAGCCGGTCTTTATGGTGCTTGGCCAATCCGCCGCGACGGCTGCGATGCAGGCGGCAAAGGCCGATGTTGCCGTGCAACAGATCGACTACGCGGCACTGCGCGATCGGTTGCGGAAAGACCGGCAGGTATTAGCCTGGACGGGCCCCGTGCGACGATCCGCGCAAGCCGTCGATCCCAAGACTCTCGACGGAGTCGTCGTCGATGACGCGGCAGCCTCCAGAACCGGGTTCGAAGCCGCAAGTCAGGTAGTCGGCCCTTTTGTTGGCGTCGGCTATCGACACGATGCCAATACGAATAAGGGAAATCAATCCGCACGGTTTGCGATCACGGTTCCTCAAGCGGGTCGCTACGAGGTACGAATCGCCTGGTCTCCAAATGCCAATCGAGCGACCAATGTTCCGGTGACAGTGCAACACGCGGGCGGCCAGCAAGTCGTCACCGTAAATCAGAGGCAGAAGCCGAAGCATGGTGCATTCGGCACCGTGGGTGTCTTTACGTTCGCGGCCGAGAAGACGGTGGTGGAAATCAGCAATGCAGGAACGGACGGACACGTGATTATTGATGCCGTGCAGCTTGTACCCCATTGACGCCAAGGTCAGACAAGGAGTCCAAGTGGGCGTTGGATTGATGCACTAATTACAGCAATACCAATACTCTACGCCATTCTTGAGTCGGAACTGTGCTGCGCTTGTTCCGGCCTTTTACAATGAACCGGATGAATCGTCCGAGCTAGCGTCCGCGGAATGTACCGCCGGAGATATTGGCCACAGTTCTCAAGAAAGTCGACAGATTCTGGTCAAAATAGTTACCGAGACCGACGGTGTTGACGGGGACGTTTGGATTCTTGCGGCAGAGCGCATAAATCTTCTCGGCCACGTCGGGATCGAAGCGACCGGAATTTGCGAAGGTTGGTGCCCCATCGGAGAAGAGCAGGATCGTGTCGATGCCATCGTACGCGTAGGCTGTCTCCAGCGCTTCCAGCGTATTGGTCCAGCCTTCTGGCTCGACAGCCTTGAGTTGTTCCATCAGCCTGGCACGGTTCACTTTGCCATCCGGACCTTGGATACTGGACATCGTTCCATCGTTAGGGAACGTGCGAACGTCCGACGAAAAGACGATTAAGACACATTCGTCCACATCCAAGTGTCCCAACCAGGTACTGGCAATATTCTGCGCGTCTTGCCAGCGATCGCCGCCAGCGTCCTCGCCTTTCTGTTTCATACTCCCCGAAGCATCAAACAACATGGCGACTCGTTTGAGGTTGCCATTGATGCCAACCAGTTTTCGGTTGACCGTCGTCTCGAGGGTCAGTTGGCGCTGATACCGTTTTTCAGCGCCATCGAGTTTCTGTTCCAGACTTGCGTTTGATTTCTTCAGGCCTTGAAACAGGTCAGCCGCTCGTCGTAGTCTCGCCAGATAATCCTCGGCACGTTTGGTTTCGTTGCCGGCCGCCTTCTCCAAGGCGGCGATCCGTTTCTGGTATTCCACTTCCGATTCTCCAGCTTTGGCTGCCATGGCCGTTATCTCGGCACCAGAATCCGTAAGTTTTTTTTCCAACGTCGCTACAATCGCGTCGAGCTTGTCAGCTTGTCCTTTGAGTCGGTCCCGCTCTTTCTCCAGTTCT
>NYXM01000045.1 GCA_002685655.1 Planctomycetaceae bacterium | reverse complement strand
CGTTCGAGGAATTACTGTCCGATAGTCGCCTTTCGCTCCGCGAAAGGAACGTGCTTTCGCGGAGCGAAAGACGACAATAAAAGATCGAACACTGCTTAACAGCGCTGAGACCGCTTCGCCCTGTCCGATTGGCGGCTTGGGATCGGCGTTGAACTCCAACCTACGAGACCGAGCGTCGCATTGAACTACTTAAGTTGCCGCACATAGATATTGGCAAAATCGACCGGCGCTTCCGCGACAAGTTGCATGGTACCACTTTTGGTGGCCTTGGTCTGTTTCCCGTCAAGGGCAACTTCGCCGTTCACTTTGAGCGTCAGCAGATCACCGCGCAGCTCGCCTTCAAACCGGTTCCAACCTCGGCCCTTCACCAGCTGCTTGGCCACCGCCGCATCACTGCGATCGACTCGGATCTTCGCGCCACGAATGTCGATGGTCGGTGCGGAACCGTTGTCGTTCAGCCGGACATCAAACACAAAGCCAACGTCACCAAATGTCTCCGATGTCATCAGCGAACCGGCGGATTCCGCGGTGTACGCCAGCACCCAATCCTTCGGTCGCCAACCTTCGCCCGAGGCCTTCCAACCGGTCAAACCAATGCCGTCATACAAGCAACGGTAGTTTCGGTTGGCGCTGGCCACGTGTTGTGCCACGATCGGTGAATCCGGCAGTTCTCTAATCTTCAAATTGCGATAATGGACAATCCCACCTTCTGACTCGAGACAGATGTATCCCTTGCGTGGGCTGCAGTCCGTGCCTCGTGTCACGACTCTTCCATTAACAGCCAGGGAGATATCACCGTCACGACATTCGATACGATAGTGGTTCCATTCAGGGCTCGGCTTGGAACGGCTCTCGGTTGGAAACGCTCGGCTACCGCCACGACCATTGATCGGTGTCATGGTTGCGCCGTGAATTGGAAAAATGTCGCCGTGAGTCGTATGGCTGCGTGAGTTGCCGTAAGCGTTCTCCAAGACTTGAACTTCAATACTGCGATGAAACGGCACGCCGCGCGCGGTGATATCGTCGGCCCAGACAAACACCCCCGCATTTCCGCGTGGCTTCATGTGTCGCCACTGGAGCTCCAGAATAAAGTTCTGGTACATCTTAGTCGTTCGCAACTCGCCAATGGGCTTGCCGGAACAGATCACCATTCCGTCGCTCACCTTCCACGTCGACGGTGCCGTGTTGACCGGAACCCAGCCGTCCAGGTCTTGACCGTTGAAGAGCGGTTGAAAACCGGCTCCGGTGTCATCTGCAAACGCAGTGGTAAGGACACTGGCCAATGGTATGACAAGCGACACGGCGATCAACAGTTGGATTCTCATCGGAGGACTCTCGTGGTGAGATCGAGTTGAGGGCGAATTTCGTCAAGCGCAAGTTTAGCGTGTTCGCCAACTGCCTGCATTTGCTTTGTCGATAATCGCCGCGTTTTGAGCACAGCGGATCATCGCCCACTATAATCAAACACAAAGTCGCTCGACCGATCCGATTGTGCGCGTTCCCGATAGACTGGATATAGCGGGCAAATTGGTGTCAGGCTCGACGCGCACCGGCGTGGTCGGGGCGATCATCCAGAGCCAACCTCGAATTCGAGAACCAAATCATGAAGCAGAACACGATCTTATCGGCATCCATGTTTCTGGTCTTTCTTGCACCGCTCGTTCTCCGCGCCCAACATGACCCGCAGCGCAACGCCACGCAGGGCATCGCGGTAGGGGATTTCAAGAAAGTTAAGAAAGAGCTCGCAAAGGCAGACGAAGGTGATCCGGAAACGCAATTCGTACGGATGATGGCTGCATTGAAGCAAGGCGATGTGGCGGCGGCTGAACAGGCCGCGCAAGCGGCGCTCGATGCCGGACTACCGTTTGCCAGACTGATGGCTGGGCCTCGCAAGCTGCTTGCGCCACTCTATCAAACCGACACGTATCAAGGTTGGTCGGCCACGCAAGGCAAGCTGAAGTTATTGCACGGCCCAATGGTCGGTGCCGTCACCGAATCCAGTGCCTCGTTCTGGGTCCGGACGGCAACAGCGGCCAAGGTACAAATCAAAGTTGGCAGTCGATTGTCAAATATCGAGGCAACGAATGCGGCTACCGATTTTACGGCAGTTGCCACAGTCGAAGGACTTGCGCCGGAGACTCAACATGACTACCGCGTTTTGATTGACGGCAAGCCAGTGGCCGCTGACAACACTCGCTTCTCGACGTTCCCACAACGTGACGCGCCGGCGCAATTCGCCGTCGCTTTTGGTGGTGGTGCCGGGTACGTTCCGAAGTGGGAACGCATGTGGGATACGATCGGAGGATTCGATCCTATGGCATTGCTGATGTTGGGCGACAATGTCTACATCGACCAGCCGGAACATTCGCTCTGTCAGAACTACTGTTACTATCGCCGGCAGTCTCGACCCGAATGGCAGCGGCTGGTTGCATCGACGGCGACATTTTCCATTTATGACGATCACGACTTCGGCACCAATGACTGCGTACCAGGTCCCGAGATCGAATCGCCGCCGTGGAAGAGAACGGTTTGGAACAAGTTTCGCCAAAACTGGGTCAATCCGGCGTACGGTGGCGGCCCGCGACAACCAGGATGCTGGTACGATTTCACTATCGGCGACGTTCATTTTATCCTGCTTGACGGACGCTACTATCGCGACCGGAAAGGCGGTACGATGTTGGGGCCCGTGCAAAAGGCCTGGCTGTTTGAGACACTGAAGAATTCTAGAGGAACGTTTAAGGTGCTTGCCTCTCCGGTGCCATGGACGACGGGCGTCAAGCCGGGAAGCAAAGACCCTTGGGATGGTTTTTCCGCGGAACGCGAAGAGATCTTTTCGTTCATCGAAGCGAATCATATCGAAGGTCTTTTCCTGATCGCCGCCGACAGACATCGGACCGATCTTCGAAAGACTGAGCGACCCAGCGGATACGACCTTTACGAATTCGAGAGTTCTCGTCTGACCAATCGACACACGCACGGTGTCGTGAAGACTCCCGGGTTGATTTGGGGCTATAACAAGACTTGTTCGTTTGGCTTGATGCGATTTGACACGGCTGCGAACGATCCCCGCGTGACGTTCGAGTGCATCACGATCGATGGAGACGTCATCCACCGCCACGAACTGCGGGCCAGTTCTCTTAAGCAGTAGTAAGACACGACCCATTGAAACCTGACGACGATGATCCAATCAGGATAGTAATCTCGGCATCGTTTGCGATTTCCTCGCACGTTCGCCTCCAACATTCGGGAAAGGACCGCATGAGCAGTACATTAGAGTCTAGCTTTGGGACCTGCGCGCTCGGTGCGCGCTCGGTGCGCGCATGGTGCGCCAGCGACGGGCACCGACCGCAGGTTGGTCGGGGAGCATACCAAATACGGGCACGTTCCCTATTTGGCTGCGGCGCTGCCGCATTACGACGACGCTATTCTCTCGGCATTTTCTGCGTCATGCTCGCGTTCGCTACTGGACAGGCGTCTGCCGATGATCCCGTTACAGCCGATGTACCGACGGCCCTGCGAGACTATATAACTCGACCGGAAAAGGTGTTTGCTTGGAAGCTCTCCACGCCTCAGCAGTTCGGCGATACCAAGATCTACGACATTGCCCTGACATCCCAGCAATGGCAGGGAATCGTCTGGAAGCACAATCTGTTCATTTACGAACCGAAAGCGATGCGGCACCCAGGTCACGTGTTGCTGTTTATCACTGGCGGAAAGAACGGTAGCCGCCCAGGCTTGGGCGAGAGGGCCATGGGTCTGAAACTGGCCGAGCTTGCCGGCGCTCGCGTCGCAATGCTGCATCAGGTTCCCAATCAGCCGCTGTTGGACGGTCGCTCGGAGGACGATCTGATCACGGAGACATGGTTGCATTACCTCAAGACGGGCGACAAGACCTGGCCACTGCTTTTTCCAATGGCCAAGAGTGCGGTCAAAGCGATGGACGCGATCGAGGAGATTGCCAAACAAAAATGGGACACGCCTGTCAAAGGATTCGTCGTGACCGGCGCGTCGAAACGAGGCTGGACCAGCTGGCTCACTCCTGTGGTGGATAAACGCGTGATCGGCACCGCGCCGATTGTCATTGACGTCCTGAACTTTCGACCTCAGATGAAGCACCAACTTGCTTCCTGGGGCAAATACAGCGAACAGATCATCGACTATAGCAGTAAAGGGCTAATCAATACGGGAGACGAATCGCCGCGCGAGATGCAGCTCCGTGTGATGATGGACCCTTATACGTATCGCAAGCAGTTGGCTCTCCCTAAACTGTTGATCAACGGCACCAACGATCGCTATTGGGTCGTCGATGCCATGAACTTGTATTGGGACGATCTGGTTGGCCCGAAATACGTATTGCAAGTCCCCAACGCGGGCCACAGTTTGGGCGATGGTCGCGTGTCCGCCCTCACAACCGTGGCAGTGTTCTTTCAACACACGGCGGCAGACAAGGCGATGCCCGCCCTGTCTTGGGATTTTGGCAAAGCCCCAGATGGCTTGTCGTTGAAGATCGAGCCATCCCGCAAACCGACGGCGGCGCGGCTCTGGGTCGCGCGTTCGGAAACAACCGACTTTCGCGAATCAAATTGGCAACCGCAGCCACTGGCCGAAAACGGCAAGGCGTATGCCATGACGGTTGAGCGCCCGGAACAAGGTCATATTGCCCGTTACGGCGAACTGCAATTCGAATTCAACGGACTGCAGTTTTCGTTGTGCACGTTGATACGGCGCGATTAATCTGTGACGGACTGAGGCGCGGCGTCAGCGACTGGACCCGGTGGAATCCACGGGAGTATGATCCGTGTCGCCTGAGTGGCGCCATGATAAATGACCTGCTCGGCAGACTTCAGCACGGCATTGGCATTTTGATCGGTGGCCGTGTTGTGGTTGCGATCGTAGTTGGGGAAATCCGAACTTGTGATATCCAGGCGAATACGGTGTCCGGGCAGAAAGGCATTCGAAGTTGGATCCATGCGAATCGTATACTTGGCGACTGCGCCCGGTTTGATTAGCGCCGGTCTGTCGAGCCCATCGCGAAATCGCGCTCGCACCATCCCTAACGAAACGTCACGGGCCATGCCATCTGGGGCGACGTCGACTAGGCGTGCGAAAAAATCGGTGTCTGGTGCCGACGACGACGCATACAGTTCCACCGTTGGATTGCCAGTCACTTCAAACCGCTCCGTCAGTGGTTCGGACTGGTAAACCAAAATGTCGCGACGTTCCGCCAGCGGTCGCTGGTCCGTTGGAATGACAAACAGGGCGGGACCATGCAGAGATGGAACCGGATCCTGCGGGTCATAGGTATAACGGTCCGTCAGGGACGGAACCTCTGATTTGGTAGGGGCCTCTGATTTCGTGGGCACTCTTGATTGTGCAGGCTGTTGCGCAGTCAATCTGCCGTCGCCTGCCGGCGTGTTGGCATGGCCGTCGCTGGCAGTGTAAAAGACCCTGTTTTGTGCTCGTTCCAGCGGCCAATGCGGCTCGTCGCGCCAACGGTTTTCGCCCATCACGAAGATTCGCCAAGGCGAGCTGTCTTCGAGGCCGTCTTTCTTGCCCTTGAGCCAATGGTCGAACCAGCGAATCTGCAGGCCAACGATATCCAGTTGGGCAGTCGGTCCGAAGTCGATGTTTCCGTAACGACGACGTTTCGAATGCGACCACGGACCCACAATCGTTCGAGAACCGATTCGCGCCCGCTGCGAAGCGCTTTCGTTCATGATCGTGCGGTCGAGCAGCATGTTGCCGTTACAATGGTCGCACCAACCGATCAGATTCAGATTGGGCACAACCACTTTCCGAGCATCTTCGTGCAGTTTCCACGGATCGGAATGCGGATTCTTCAACCAAAACCGAACGGCAGCAGTTTCATCCTCGCAGGCCGTCTCGGGAAGTTCGAGCCAGGGTAAGTGATTCAACCATTTCTTGTCGTCGCCAGCATTCCACAGTTTGCGCATCTCGGACTTTGAGTTGACACCTGACCGGCCTGCGCGTCGACGCATGTCCGGCGACATACTAGTCACCCACCAATGCAGACGACGCCCTGGTCGAATGGTCCCCGGCCCCTCGAGATCGGTGTAGCGAGCGGGAATGCTGGAGGCGGCCATCGCCACGAGTGCTGGAGGACGCAGGGCCGCGAGCCGCCACTGCAGAAACGCGTTGTACGAAGCGCCGAACGTCCCCACTTTGCCCGTGGAACCCGGCAGCTTCGCGGCCCATTGGACGGTGTCAAAACCGTCTTCCGCGTCGTGGGTTTCGAAACGCACGAAAGATTCCCACTGGCCGTCTGAAGCATATCGCCCGCGAGCATCCTGCGTGACCACAATGTAGCCGGACTTCACGTAACGGTCCATTCCGCCATTCGGCTTACCGTACGGCGTGCGTAGTACGAGGACGGGATACGGCCCACCACGATCCGGTCGAAAGACGTTGGCCCGCAGCTCGACGCCGTCGCGCATCGGAACGGCGACGTTACGCTCGGTGATTACCTGCAGCGGTTCCGCGGCGGCCGCGGCGAATGTCAGCCCCAACGCAATCAGTATCGTCGCCGGCCCAAAAATGTAGGACCGTTTTGTCCCACGGACCCTGATTGTCCCTCGTATTCTGTATTTCCCACGTACTCTGTATGTCATGGTGCGTCCTCTAGAAATTCATCGAGT
This sequence comes from Planctomycetaceae bacterium, assembly GCA_002685655.1. Next base: position 3,663 of record NYXM01000045.1, on the reverse strand, counting down.
GCTGCAGTGAGTCGCTGCCGCACGACTTGTGAATCGGCACGACCGATGACATTGTTCATCTCGTACGGATCGCGCCGCAGATCGTACAGTTCGTCCATGCCTTCGAGTTCAATGAAGCGAATGAACTTCCAACGCCGAGTACGAATCGCCCGGTACCCCATCTTGTAGATGCGGGGGAAGACCTCATCGGTATTGTACTGGATCAGAAATGACGTGCGCCAGTCTGCGACGCCTTCGCCTTTCAACAAAGGAACCAAGCTGCGACCGTCGCCCGGAAAATCTTCCGTGACGTCTGCCAAATCAAGCACCGTCGGTGCCAGGTCTGTGCTCAATGCGAACTCGTCTATCGTACTTCCGGCTTCGACCAACCTCGGATAGCGAATCAGCAGCGGAACGCGGATTCCTTCTTCGTATGCCAGCCGCCGCTCGACGCTCAATCCGTGCTCGCCATACCAGTAGCCATGATCACTGGTGAAAATAAAAACAGTGTTGTCCAGTGCACTTGATCGCTCGAGTTCCTTCAGCAACAAGCCAACCCCTTCGTCCACCCCGGCCAGCATACGGAGCCGATCGCGCACTGTCTCGTCGCTCGTTCCCGTGGCAGGTCCGAGCGGAGGCAATCCGTCAATCTTGCGAAGCAATGCGGGCTTTCCTTGTAACGTGTCGCTGACGTTCAGCCGCCGCGGGATCGCGGCATCAGCGTAGAGCTTCTGATGTCGCTTGGCTGGCAGGAATTGTGCCGCCTTGGGATCCGTAATGCTACCGTCGTCGCGCTGCGTCAATTCCGGATGCAGCGCCTTGTGTGCCACGTAAAGGCAAAACGGATGCCGTTTCTGCTGGCGAATAAAACTCACGGCTGCCTCGTTCAAGACATCTGTTGTGTGACCGCGATACTCGACGCGATCACCATTGACGTTCAACGTCGGGTCGAACGACGTCCCCTGCCCCTTCATGCTGACCCAATGGTCAAATCCGGGCCGCGATGTATCGTCATTGCCCATGTGCCACTTGCCGACGTAGGCGGTCTTATAGCCAGCACGCTGCAGCGTCTGTGGAAACGTCTTTAGCCGATGGCTCTGCTGGCTGCGGTTGATGTTGTCCCGGATTCCGTGGTGATGCGTTTGCAAACCGGTCAACAGGCAGGCGCGGACAGGCGAGCAAAGTGGTGTCGTGCAGAATGCGTTGCGAAATCGCGCACCTTCTCTCGCGATTCGATCGATATTCGGTGTCCGCACGAATGGATGTCCAGCACAGCCTATTTCGTCCCACCGCAAATCGTCGACCAACACGACGACAATGTTTGGACGTCGATCAGCTTCAGCACTCCAGAGAAGTGCCGGCGCCAATAGCGGCGACGAACTGATCCAAAACACGCCAACGACGATTGTGGCTGCGATCCAATGAGTCATATGTCTTGATGGTCGTTTCATTTCTCAATCTCCCAATATGATGACAGCGCAGCATAACCTAATGCGACAGGGCCGCAACCAAATAGGGAACGCGCCTGCATCATGGGCCGTGGTTTTGGCTTGCCCCGCAAAGCGGAGCGTTTTCCATGAAACAACACGTTGTGGGCCGTTCAACCGACTTCTCCCGACCGGCCCACGTTCGGAGGAGCCCACATTCAGGTCAATCGGTGAGTCGTGATTCGCCACCGTGGCACGGTCGGCAGAGTCTTTTTGGGGTCGCACGGCCGTAAGCCACACGTTGTGGGCTGGTCTCCCGACCAGCCCCACTAGAAGCTTGACTCATTATTAAAGATGAACCTGATACAAGCTTTCTAGCGCACCTGGGCGAGCAAGTCAAAGACAATCAACTTCGCGATTGGCTGATGCCGGGACCGGCAGGAGATGAAACGGTGGCGATTTCCACAAGCGATCCTGCCGCTTCGGCCATCATCGTGAGCAAAAAAAAATCTCTTACATGGATTTCTGAGCGCGCCCGGATGGTCTACATTTTCAGTTACGAATCGGTAGTCGAATCAGTGCCCCACGGTCGTCTTTACAAAACCATGAGGTTCATCCGCCCCGAACTCACGCGTGTGTCGAACAAGTTTGCAAGGTCCAGGCGAACCCTGCGATGGAAAGTGCATTCTCGTCAGCCGGAGAGCTGTCTTGCCAGCGTTCTCCTTGCTCCTCCCGCATGCAACATGGAAGCCATCAATGACACGCGGCCTGACCTGAAGGGAGGTAAACCAGAAGTCTCGCGGTTGACCCACAAGCCATCTAACTAAGATGCCGGTCTAATTAACGCCTAATTTCTGAGGAGAATTCAAATGGGAAAAAAGAAACCTGCTGGTGTTCCGGAAACCTACGAGTGGAAAGATCTGCTAGACCCGAGCGGCGTTGTCTTGGAGATAGAGCCCGCGGTTTCCAGACCATATGGAGAGACCATATGGAGGATCTGTCAAAGCAATTCTGAAATACTTTGCAGCCATTAAAAAGGCCGCCGAACTGGCTGGGAATGTAAAGAACCCTTTCGTCCAGATCTTCGCGAAGTACGTCGAGACACTCATGAGGGCCGCGGATGCGATTGTAAAAGCGGGAGATCGCATTAAGAAGAGCAGCCCTGGTGGAATAGTCAAACTGACAGTCGCAATCCCAATCGTCACGCGGCGCGTGACCATTGTGCGATCGGGCGACAAATTCGAAGTCATAGACGAAAAGGTCGTGTCGACGAGATTCCGCGTAAAAAAGACTGACGGCACTTTCGATATAAGCAACATCGGGACATACGTGAGGATGATTGAGCAATATGAGAGCAATCTACAGGCCTATCTGAAAGCGCCGTGGAAAGCGCCGGGCAAGCTGATCGTTGCCAAGAAGAAAGAGGAGAAGGAAGAGAAGGAAGAGAAGGAAGAGAAGCAAGAGAAGCAAGACCCCAAGAATGCCGCATTGCTGGAAGAACTTAAGAAAGAGCTGGCGGAGTTGCGCGAGGACGAGACGGAAGACAAGGGAAAGCTAGAAGAATTGAACAAAACCTCGAAGGAGTTGAACTCGAAGAGACCCGATCAGAAGAAGGTCATTGCCGAGTTTGACGCGGATGTCAAAAAAGCCGAGAAAGTATTCAAATGCAAAAAAGGGACGCTCGATGGCTACAAAAAATCGCTAAAGAGGGCTCAAGAGAGACTCGCCGACGCGAAGAAACGCAAAGACGCCAAAAAAGTAAAGGCCTGGACCTCTAACGTCAAATGGAACACGGACATGATCGCAGAATACGACGAAAAAGTGAAGAAAGCGGATCAAGACCTAAAGGAGGCAAGGCAGCGGCGTAAAGCCAAGTTCACACCAGCGGAATTGCAGAAGGCGCGCAAGATGGTGGCAGAAGCCATCAAATACACGCGGAACGAGCTGAAGAAGATCCAAGCCAACATCCGTGAGGTCGAACGAAGAATGAAATAGCAGCCGTGGGGCGCCTATCCGAATTCTTTGGGAAAGGTCTTTCGGTTCCTCGTAAGCTTGCGGACCACGCTGTTGAGCGATTCGATCACATTGGTCGTGTAGATCGCCTTGTGAATCGTTGGCCGAAAGTCAACAGCATGATGATTTTGATATTCTAACGACTGATTCCGCTGCGATCCCCTCCGAACGACCAGGCTCGACAGAGAAGAGATCACCATGCACTTCAACCCTCTCGCGGCAAAGCCGTTGCCTCACCGCAGTT
>NYXM01000044.1 GCA_002685655.1 Planctomycetaceae bacterium | reverse complement strand
GCCTGATTGTCGTGGTTCGCTCCGCGAACCAAACGTTTTGATCGCGGAGCGATCAACGACTATCTCGCCAGGCGACCATTCTTATTCGACCCCAAAATCAAAAATTGACACGACACTAGAATCCGCAGCGCATTGAGACGGCCATACAATCTGGAACAGCTCATTGAGCGAATCTACCTTGCCTTCCCAATGTGGCTGTTTACAATGCGCGAATCAACATCTACACAAAACAGACTCTTGTTAATTTGAATTCTAGAGAGCAGTGCTTCTGCATCAAATGTTTGCAGCTTTCAAGCTCTGGAGGCCAACGATGAGTTTGCGAAATCGTCAACGGTCCCTTGTGGTGATTGCGGTGTCGAGCGTGGTGGCGTTCGCCCCCTCGCTTGTGGTCGGATGGGTTGACCAGACGGGGACCCAACTCCCGATGAAGGGGCCTGGGCCCACTGAGTGGATTGAAGACCTCACGCCGATTTCTCCTGAAGAATGGAGCTACGATCGCGCTGCGCACTTGCTTGAACGCGCCGGCTTCGGCGGCACTCCGCAAGAGATTCAACGACTGGCTTCAATGAAACCTGCCGACGCAGTTGATTCCTTGATCGATTACGATCAAATCGAAAACACGCACCTTCCGCCATTTGACGAATCTGGGATCTATGGAATCTACGATTCGTTGCCCGTTGAGGCTGCAATGCCTTCTAGGTCGAGTGGAACCACCACGCTGGCTGGACGCATTGAGGTCGCTGATGGGGGTGTCGGTGGTGTTCCGCTCCGTGGTCATACGATCTACTTGGATGTATCTGGTCTGGGGCAGTTGACGACGATTTCCGATCACTTTGGGCGCTTTCGTTTTAATTCGGTTCCTCTCGGCTCCGTTGCGGTCCACGCTCGCGGCCGGCACCCCGGCAAGACTCAGAACACTTCGTCTATCCAGAAGATCAGACTGACCAAGCCGAACGGTTTCGTCTATCTTCCACTACTCTTGTTTCCGACTCCGAGTAACGACGACGGGTCGAAACACCCGAATGTGTACGGAGTCGTGAATGAACTCCGCGCACGCCACGCCGCCCAGTCGATCAAGAGCGGCCGTGACGACTTGCTGGAAACGTATCGCCTGGAGCAATGGTGGGCCGAGCGAATGTTGAAGACCAGCCGGCCGCTCGAAGAGAAGCTGTTACTGTTCTGGCATGGCCACTTCGCCACATCCAACGACAAGGTGGCTGACTACCGTCTGATGCTCCAGCAATTGGAGACGATACGAAGGCACGCCGCCGGCAATTTCGGCGATCTGCTCACAGCGGTTTCCAAGAATCCCGCGATGCTGATCTATCTTGATGGGAATCAAAACGTGAAGGGTCAGTTCAACGAGAACTTCGCCCGTGAGATCATGGAACTCTTCGCATTGGGGCTCGATCAATACACGGAGAAAGACATCAAGGAGGCTGCTCGAGCCTTTAGCGGATGGACCAACGCGGGCCCGACATTCCTGTTCAGCAGAGATAGTCACGACCCAAGCGAAAAACGCTTCATCGGCCGCACGGGCAACTACGACGGCGATGACATCATTGCGATCATCCTCGAGCAGCCGAGCTGTGCGCGCTTTATTGCAAGGAAGTTGCATAAGTTCTTTGTTCGTGGTGAGATCACTCCTGCTCATGAAGAGCGATTGGCTAAGTTGCTTCGCGACAACAATTACCAGCTCAAACCGCTGCTGCGAACATTGTTCCTCTCCAAGGACTTTTATAGCTCGGCGAGTATGGGGGAAATAATCAAGAGCCCCGTGCATTTCGTCGTCTCGACCTGTCGAAAACTCGAACTGGAAAAACTCCCCACAATCCCGGACTTTCGCGTCTCCACGGTGGCACTCGGCCAGGAACTCCTCTTCCCACCGAACGTGTCGGGATGGAACGGCGACAAAGATGGAGGTGCGGCCTGGATTAATCCCGGGATGTTCTTGAACCGTGCGAATTACGCGCACGCGGTGCTCTTCCCTGACCCGGTCGAGTCGTTTTGGCCCCCGGATCGTACGATGCCCAACATCTACGTCGGTGGAAGCGAATACACTTCGGTGCGTGCGGAGTATGACTATGCGTTTACCAGAGTGAAACGGATCATCCGTGTTCCGGCAAATGTCAATCTGGCGCGGATGCTGACAGAGGCCGATGTGAAAACGGCTGATGCGGCGGTCGACTACTTTGTGCAGCGCTTCCTGCCCTCGGTAGGACTAGATGCGAGCGACCGTCAGAGGCTTGTCAAATTTTTGGTCAGTGAGATCGGCCGAGGCGAGATTGATTTCGGTTCGGGCGAAGGCATCGAGCAGACGCTTCGCCAGCTGGTTCATTTGATTATGAGTATGCCTGAATACAGCGTGGGGTGACGGGTTCTACCCGCAGCGCCGCGCAACCGGAACTCAGTGGTACAAATCATCTTGGGGGATAAACATGAAATTCAATAAGTCTTACGACGGCCACGATCATCCTCCCCACACGCTTTGTCCCTGCTCGCGACGTAGCTTTCTCCGCTCTGGGCTGCTCGGCATCGGGGCAACGGTGGGCGTGCCCAGATTCTTCCAGAACAGCGGGCTTGTCCTGGCAGCTCAGAAGGCGCTCGATGTCTCTCAGAAACATCCCAACCGCAAACTTGTCGTTATCGAGCTATTCGGCGGCAACGACGGGCTAAACACGGTTGTGCCTTATACGAACGACCATTACTACAAGGCCCGGCGGACGTTGAACATTCCGGCCGACAAAGTCCTCCAGCTTGATGACGAACTGGGTTTCCATCCCGAGTTCAAAGGGATGGAACGGTTGTACAAAGATGGGAAGGTTGCGATCGTCAACGGGGTCAGTTATCCGAATGCCATCCGGTCTCACTTCAAGGCGATGGAGGTCATGCGCTCTGCGAGGCCCGGGATTCTCCACAGCGATTACGGTTGGCTCGGCCGGTTTGCTGATGAGTACCAGCCCGAGCGCACGCAAGCAGATTTCCTCGTCAACATCTCGCGAGAACAGAACTTGGCAGTCACCGGGCGGATACACTCTCCGGTGGTGTTCTATGAAGCCGATGCGTTCAAACGTAAGGCCGCCCCGGTGGTCGAGCCGGTCCTCCGGGATCTCATGCCCGCTGTGGCGAAGCTTTCCAAGCGTGACACGCTCGATCTCGTGCGCAAGATCTCTGCGGGTGTAACAGAAGTCGCTACCAAAGTACGCGAAGCCGTGGGGCGATACCAAACCGACGTGGACTACGGAGCAGAGAGCACACAAGGGAGCACCATTTTTGGTGAACCCGCGGCGACGCTCTCCCACGACCTCAAGAAGGTAGCCGCTTGCCTCGAAGGCAAACTCGACACGCGCGTATATTACGTCAACTATACGGGCGGCTGGGACACGCACCGAAACCAGGGGGCACTCGAAGGCACGCACGCGGCGTTACTCGGCTACACCGGCGACGCCGTGCGTGGATTCATGGAAGATCTCGAACGGATGGGGCAGGCCAACGATGTGATGATCTTGATCATGACCGAGTTCGGCCGGCGTGTGAAGGAGAACGGACGGCCGAATAATGGCACCGACCATGGCATGGCCGGCCCGTGGTTCGTTGTTGGCACGAAAGTCAGGGGTGGCACTTACTTCGACTACCCAAGCTTGACCGACCTGGATCGCGGCGATCTGAAGATGAGAGTTGATTTTCGCTCGGTCTACACCACGATGCTCAAAGATTGGTTGGGCTTCGATGGCGACTTCGAGCCGATCCTCAACGGCAACTTCCCGACGGTCCCATTTTTTGCGTAGTGCAATTCTGGTCCTCACCTCGCCAACAGGTTTACGGCTCGCACGGTCCGGGTGCGTTCGTCGATTTCTGGCGGCAGGTGCCCCTTGAACCATGCCTTGGCGCGGTACCGGAACTCGTCACCGCGGGGCAGGAAATTCATGGGTAGATGCTGTGCGGCCAGCGGAGCGTCGGTCCGAGGCGTGGTATGGGGATTCTCGTGACAGCCGACACACGACTTCGTCTCACCCGGTCGTGAATAGATCCATGTGAGTTGGTTGCCCACGACCTGCCGGTCGCTGTCTAAGACCTGGAAGTGCAGCAGGCGATCGGCTGGCACTTCGACGTAGAACGATCCGTCTGGAGCAAGCGGTGTCGTGCCCAACACTCTGGCGAATGTACCTCCGTGGTTTTTCCAGACCGGCCAGGCGTTGGTGTGGGTGCTGTGCCTGCCAACCACCGGCACTCCCTCGATCAATCGCACCAGGCGACCTCGTTGCTGCACCTCTTTCTCCTGGGTTGCAACGACGGATGAGCAGACAAAATGACCGCTGTAGGCGTGAGCCCGAGTCTTAGTCGGTAACGTTGGTGGCCGGGGTCGAGCGAGGATCGGTCGCGGTTCGAAGTCCGCCGTGGCCGGATCGTTGTAGAACAGTTCCAGCTTCTTCGTCGTTGGATCGAGCATATACAGCCCCAGGTCGACCTCCTTGCGGTCGTGTGCTTTCAGGGTCGACGCACACAGCACTCGGCCGTCGGGCAGGGCGAAAGGAGTCGTGAACGCTCGCAGTTTGTTGTCCGGCGTGACGATCGTTTCGGTGTCACGGCGGGGACCGATCAGCGCCAAGCCACCCGGAGTCGCCACGATGACATTTCGTCCGTCGGGCATGGGTTGCGGTTGGCTGATTCGCAACACGCGGTGCGTAAGTGGCGCATTGCCGACCTCGCCCGGTCCCCGAGGACCTTGCTGGTACTGCCTCTGCCAGTACGCCCGCCGCTCCGGTCCGTAAAGCACGACGTCTTGCGTTCCATCGGGTCGGGCGGCGTGCACGGTCAGTTCCGTCTTGTTCCGCGAGAAGAACACCTCCAGCCGGCTAAAGACGATTCGTCCGTCATGCAGAATGGCCGGCTCGTTGTCGCGACCGATGTTCGTGGCGATCGGGTGCATGTCGCCGCCCTTGGGATTCATCACCCACAGCGCAGTACACGGATAGCCGTGATACTCGTCCCGAATGCCGTTGCGGCTCGTGGCGAACACGATTCTTCCATCAGCCAGGTATGCGGGGCCGACGTCGTGATACGGCCCGTCGGTCAACTGCTCCAAGCTTGAACCGTCGACATTAATTCGATAAATGTGCCACCACGGATCATCCTGACCGCGATGAGTAAAGACTACATGTGAAGCGTCCCACGACAACTCTGGCTCGCCGACGTAGCCGTCTGGGAAATTCGTCAGAGGCGTCACTTCGCCGTCCGGACTTGGCGGCCGCAATACGTACAGGTTTCGTCCCGGTCGGTAAACGGGTCCGGAATCGGTGACCACGTAGGTCTGTCGCCAGCGGTCAGCCTGTTCGACGGTGCCGATGGTGTTGGGGATGTCGTTGTTCCCTTTGATGAAAACAACAGCGTCGAACTGTTTCGCCGCGGCAAGTGAGATTGTGGACGGTCGGACACCCTGCCTCGAAGGTGGAGCTTGGCCAAGAAGACGACCCGGCGCAGAAGCGTCATCAACAGACGCTTGCTTCGTGGATTCGCTGCCCGGGAGCTCGATTCCGCGGACCTGAAACGCGTCGCGTGCCACGTGTCGTACGCTGTGGAAGGAATGGTCCGAGGCGGCCTGCCGCAATGCGGCCAGTGCCGTTTCGTTGCCCAGATCGGCCAACGCCTCCGCCGCTGCGTGGCGTACTTCTAGTACAGAGCGTTCGTCGTTGAGAATGCGGGCGATTCGATTCGTCTGTTCGTGCGCCTCCAGCAATCCCAGCGCGCGGATCAGTGATTCGCGCCAGCGCGGGGCCGGGTCGTCGTATTCTGCGTTCTTGAAAGTCCCGTTGTAGCCATAGTCCGCTTCCGCCTTAGCTTTGGACAGCGCAGTGGCAATCGGTTCGATTGCCCGCCGATCGCCTAGCCAAGCCAGAGCCTTGGCCGCATTGATCCGCACCCAGCCTTCCTCGTGCTTCAACAGTGCGACCAACCGCGGCAGGTCGCGCCCGTCGGTACAGACCGCAGGCAGCCAACTCGACATGCGGTACGCCTCGAACACGGGCCACCGCGGATCGCCGGTCAATCTGGGCATCTTGCGGGGTTGGCCCAGCAGTTCGAAAGCGTGCTCGCACGCTGCCTGCCTGAGACCGGACATCTCCAACAAATGTCGCGTCAAAAGGTGGCCTACCTCCGGCTCGTACAGCATGAAAGTGTCGTGATCGCCCGGCAGGTTGGCCATCACCAGTGGAGCGATCTGTCGCAGTGC
>NYXM01000043.1 GCA_002685655.1 Planctomycetaceae bacterium | reverse complement strand
TGAGCGTCTCCGACGCTCGATTTGGTGAATTGAGCAACGCGAAGTTTACAGGGAACCCCCTGGCTTTTTCATGGTCAATAATTGCGAAAGTTCAGGTACTGCTCCCGGTTTGTTTCCCCGACGCGCGTTACTGCATTAAAGTCGCCTTCCGAACAGAGCTAATAGCTATAGTGGACCAACGCGTGATACAACACATTCTCGACGCCTTCTCTCGTCGGCAGCAGTGCGGCCACGTATGCGCGTAGCTTCCCATCAAACCGCGTGAAGAGCCGCAGGAATGTCTCGTGATCCGTGGGTGAGTGTTCTTCTTCGATGCGCCGTTCCGACCCCGAATGCACGGACCAAGACTGAGAAATGCATGGCGAATCAGGTACGAGCAAACATCGTCCCAACGGGTGAGCTTTGCTTCACAGAGTTCTTTCTGCGAGCGGTGAGTAGAGGGATTCATCCGGAATGGATGTCCACGATCGCGCGGCCTGAGTGGTAGGTTATGCGTGGCTGGTTCACCGCATTGTTGCTGCTCAAATCAAGTCGCAGTGAGCCACCACCGGGCGCGTTTGGCCGAGTAGGACTCGCACGGGCCTGTCATCCTTTACTTTTTGAGAAATCAAGGCATCGGTAAGCAAGATGTGTGGAAGAGACGTTTTGTGGATCACGGCGATCCTGGCAGCCCAAGGAACGCTTGGGCTATCTATCGCGGGAAACGCTCTTGCCCAGGACCAGTGGCAACAGCTTCAGGACATGCCAGTGGGAAAGTGGGAGGCCGGGACGGTCGTCCTTGACGACAAGCTGTACTTCTTTGGGGGCTACACGAAGGGAGTGAAGTCGAGCAAGCGGTGCGACGTTTTCGATCCGAAAGATAACAGCTGGACCCGGATTCAGGATCTGCCTAGCGCCACCACTCACATGAACATGGTGCTCGACGACCGAACCGTGTGGTTCGCCGGCGGTTTCAAGGACGGCTACAAAGGGCATGCGATCGCCGAGGTGTGGAGCTACAACATCGAGAAAGATCGTTACACGGCTGCCCCCTTACTGCCGGAGACGCGCGGTGGAGGCGGGCTTGCACTCGTCGACCGCAAACTGCACTACATGGGAGGCGTCAAAGCCGACCGAGACTCCGATGCCGAAGATCATTGGGTGCTCGACCTCGACAAATGGGCCAAGGGCGCGGCCCGCTGGGAAACGGCCGCCCCACTTCCCGCGCCTCGCAATCAGTTCTCGACGGTCACATTCGCTGGCAAGATCTATGTGATCGGCGGCCAGTTTCATCACGACAGCAGGCAACTCGATCAGGCGCGCGTCGACATTTATGATTCAAAGACAGATTCCTGGAGCCGCGGCCCGCAACTTCCCAAGGGGCATTCCCACTCCGAAGGAGGAACGTTCGTGAGCGGTGGTCGTATCTACATGGTCGGCGGCCACACGACACCCGAAGGCGGCCGAAAACAGATCGACGCTGACATCCTGGCGCTCACTCCTGGCGAGACATGGAAGGTGGTCGGCAAGTTGCCCATACCTCTTTCGTCGCCTGCAGCCGCCATCATCGGCGGGAAGCTCTATGTCGCCGGCGGCTCCCCAAACGGGAGAAGCGTGCAGGGCAAAATGTGGGTGCGGGACGCGCCATGAGCGGGCGGCAAGGTGACTTGAGTACCTGAGCACCAAGCCGAAAAGGGAATAGCGCTGGGGAGGTCGCAGGGAAGGTGCCGGTTCTTGCCTCCCACAGACTCCTTCGTCCAGGCTTGGCTGTCTCCAGGACGAGACATGGTCAAGCGGCAGTCGACGTACTTTCTGCGCCAGCGTATCCGCTGTTGGGCGTTCCGCTTACGCACTGTTCCGTTCGTGACAGAGGCTCTTCGCGAAAACCGCCAAATCCACACGAAAGATGTCCACGATCGCGACGAAGGCCTGGTAAATGAGCGTGGCCGGTTTGCGGCATTGTTGCTGCCTGTTCTGGTCTAGCCGTGGGCGGAACCGATGGACAAATTCGGAGAATAGAGCTTCGTGAGTAGAGCGACACGAAATCAGCAGTCCTCTGAACTTGGCACACGGCTTCCGTTGAGGAGTCCTTTACGAAGGAAGCAGGAGGACTGCATGAGGAATCAATGGCGACCCGCGTCAAATGCGATGGTCTTCCTTGCCATCGTGTTAACCGGTACCCGTTTGCCAGCACAGCCAGTGCCGCAATCGAGTTCAGAAACACCTCGAGATCTAGTGAAGGAATTCACGATCCAGAACAAGTACCTCATCATCCCGATTCAGGATGGCACGCGTTACGATGACATGAAGAGCCAATTGCGTCTTTATGTTGACGATAAGATCGTCCATCACTATCGGATCAACTTGGCTGAATCGGCGCAGACGACCGACTGGTATGCCTACCTTACGATCGAAAGCTACAAAGGCGGACGGGCGCGGTTGGAGGTCGACAATGTGTACGAAGACGGCTTCGCCCTGGTGAAACAGTCCGACACGATCCCCGGCGAGAAGAACTTTTTCAAAGAGCCGTGGCGTCCGCAACTACGCTTCTCTCAGAAAGTGGGCTGGAACAATGACCCGAACGGGTTGGTCTACCTTGACGGTACTTATCATTTCTTCTTCCAACGCAATCCGGTTGGCCTCGTCTGGGGCAACATGACCTGGGGACATGCCACCAGTACGGATCTGTTGCACTGGGAGCAACAGCCCGACAAGATCCGCCGAAGAAGCATGGCGCGATGGGACGCGTTCTCAGGTAGTGCGGTGATCGACAAGCTGAACACGGCCGGTTTCGGCAAGAACGCTTTGGTGCTCATCTTCTCCGACACCGGGGCTCGAGGCGAGGCGTTGGCATACAGTACCGATCAAGGGAAAACGTTCACTACCTACGAGAAGAACCCGGTCATGAAACACAATGGTCGTGACCCCAAAGTGAAATGGTACAAGTACGATGCCGACGATACGCCCTTGAACAGCACGGCGAAAGCGCTGGGCGGACACTGGGTGATGTGCACTTTCGATCTCTCAAAGCGGGCAGCGTTCTACGCGTCCACAAACTTAAAAGATTGGACGTTCCAACACTTGCTCGGGGGAGTTGCCGGAGGAGGAGACTGGGACTCGTGCATGGAGTTCTGCGAATTGGCCGTGGATGGTAATAGCGAGAACACTAAATGGGCGATCTGGGCCGGCAATAATTACTATCGAATCGGCGAGTTCGATGGCAAGACTTTCACGCTCATTGACGACCCTCCCTACGATGCCGAAGTCGTGGAAGGGAAATCCAGCTTCCACAAGTACCGCGTTCATTACGGTAGCCATTTGGCTTCCCAGGTCTTCAATAACACACCCAAGGGCCGCAAGATCAAGATGCACTGGGTGTCGTACCCAACACCGAAACCGCCCTACAACCAGCACTTCAGCTTCCCGGTCAGCCTAAGTCTCCGCACTACCAAGGACGGTATCCGCATGTTCGCCGAGCCGATCGAAGAAATCGCGAATCTGCGCAAGAAAACCTATTCGATACCCGCCCAGTCACTGCCTGACGGCCGATCACGTAGCACGCGTACCAGCGGAATGCTCTTCGAGATCCGCGCCGAATTCGAAGTGGGCGATGCCAAAAAAGTGACTATTTCCGGTAACGGTTTGAATATCACATACGACGCGATCAACAAAACGTTGCAAGGTTGCCCACCGGAACCGCTGGAGGGCAAGATCCGCATTCAGGCGGTCGTCGACAACTCAATCCTCGAAATCGCCGGCAACGATGGACGCATCATGTTCCATGGACCGCACGGTCATTCAATTGCCGTCGACGAGATAAAAATCACAGCGCATGGTGGCGACGCCCGCTTAATCAGTTTCGACGCCCACGAACTCAGGAGCATCTGGGGCGATGAACCGACTAGGTCAATCTCTCCCGTGCAAGAATAGGCAGTCAGAAAAAACGCATTGTGTTGCGAAGAGAAAAGCCTGAACAGAATAGAACCGCGTCGGGCTTGTGACTCCGAATGCTTGGGCCCTTTGGGCACACCCACAAGGTTGAGTTCAATGATGACAAGAAACACTCGCTTGATCGCCCTGATCAGCGCGATTGCCATCGCACCAATCACCAGTGCAACAGTTGCAACCGCCGACGAAGCAGTCGTCGACGTTAGGGCGAGGGTTGTTCGGATCATTGACGGGTGTCGTGACCTGAACAAGAACGGAAAAATCGACCCGTACGAGAATTGGCGACTGCCGATCGAACAACGCGTCGAAGACCTGCTCTCTCAAATGACTTTGGAAGAGAAGATCGGGCAGACCGCCTACCCAAGTCTAAAAATCGGCAAGGACAAAGCAGCTGCGCTCGGTGTTGAAGACCGCGGGGTCCAAACGAGCGTCAAGCACGAAGTTAGTCGAGGCGCGGGCTTCTTGATGATCGCCCCTTTCCCCACGACGAGAGATTGCGCCGAGGCCATGAATCAAGTTCAACAGTGGGCTGAAGGAACGCGATTGGGCATTCCGCTGATTATGGGTATCGATCCTCATACACATATCTATAAAGGAACCAGGATTGTTGGCGGAGATCGTTCGTTAGCATTGTCGGCTACCGACAATCTTGAAACGGTTCGCAAAGTGTATGATGTCTGGCGCAAGGAAATGCGAGCCTCAGGCATCCACTTACTACTCGGACCGCAGACCGACTTGACCACCGATCCCCGAGGCATTCGCAACCCGGACACACCCGGTGAAGACGCTGAATGGGCGTACAAGCTGAACCAAGCCATCACCAAGGGATTCCAGGGCGACGAGCTTGGAAAGGACTCTGCTCTACTATGCCCAAAACACTTTCCCGGAATTGGATGTACCGGTGGTGGGCATGATGGTCATCAGACTTTTATGGGACACCCCAAGCCTCCCGCGGGGGTCAATCCTGGCACGCCGTTGAAGTCGACCGACGAGACCATCAAGTGGCACTGGATGCCATTCAAAGGCGCGATCGATGCAGGCACCTGGGCGGTCATGTCGCCTTATTATGTTTTCCCGGAGTTCATCGAGAAAAAACGTGACCGCATCAGAATCGTGCTTGAGGAATGGCTTCGAGGGGAACTGGGTTTCAAGGGAGTCATCTGCGCAGACTGGGGAGCGGTAACACCCTACGCGGATATCCAGGGCGGCTGCAGCACTGGACGGGTCAAGGAAGAATTTGATAGGTGGCTCAAAACAAAGCAGACAGACGAAAAGCGGATCAACGATTCAGTACGACGAATTCTGACGGGCAAATTCAAGCTCGGACTCTTCGACAATCCTTACGTCGATCCCGAACAGGCGGAGCAAGTTGTTGATTGTGACGAACATCGCGCTATTGCCAAAGAAGCAGCGCATCAATGTCAGGTCGTGCTTAAGAATGCAGGCAACTTGATTCCGCTTCCAAAAGGTAAGAAAGTTCTTTGGGCAGACGCATTCTCACCCGCAAGAGCAGGCGAACTCGCCAGGACCCATGACATCGCTGTGGTCAACGTCAGGGGGTACAACGGTATCGGCCATCGCAAGTATGAAGGGCAGGATTTGATCATGTTCGTCGAAGACGAATGCACTGCCCGCTTGAAAGCGATCCACAAGACGGGTACTCCCATCGTGGCGATCTATCAGTTGCGCGGGAATCCCTTTCCCATTCCCTGGGTCGCCAAGCATGCGGACGCCATTCTAGTTTCCTACGGGGCTCACTGGCACGGAGCCAAGGGAGACCACGAGACCAGTGGCGGCTGGCCAGAGATCCTCTCGGGGGAATACGAACCAACGGGTGTGCTGCGTGTCCAGATCCCCCGTTCCATGGAACAGGTCAAAGCCCAACGTGAGGATCTGCCCTTTGATCTCGGCTGCACCAAAGAGGAGATGGCAAGAATTGCAGCGGCAATCGGTAAGGGTGAGCCACCGCCTCGCGATCTTGGCGACCCGCTGTTTGAATATGGAATAAAGGGTTGGGGACCCACGAAGGGGAAACAGAAAGCGAAACCTGGTGCGAGGTAAACGAAAACGGATTTCCGAGTTTGACATGAAAAGCAATCTGCTCCTCACACTTTGCTTCTTATCGCTTTTTGCAACCACGAGTGTTGCCGACCATCCGGCGAAACCGGCAGCGGGCGCTTCAGAGAATTACCTCGATGTCCCCTATCTACCAGCAGACCGTGATGTCGCTTACGCCGAGCCAGATAAGGCCAATCACTCGGCGCGGGTGAACATCCACGTCCCGCTTGGCGAAGGCCCGTTTCCCTGCTTGCTGGTCATTCATGGCGGCGGCTACATGGCGGGGAATAAGGATTCGATCGAATTCCACAGCCTATGCGAAGCTGCGATCGAGCGTGGATACGTGGCTGTGAATGTTGGGTACATCAAGGGCCTGAACATTCATCCGCAAGTGCAGCGAGATTTCAAGACACTGGTACGCTGGCTACGAGCCAACGCGAATAAACTTCGAATTGACCCCGACCGAATTGGCGCTTGGGGATTCTCGGCGGGTGGCTGGCTCGCCAGTTCAAGCGCGATGTCGACGGTTGACGATATCGGAACCCGCAGCATTCGCTCCGTCCGTCTTGCAGATTTTCTCAATCAGCCATTCAGCGAGAAGACCAAGAGGCGACCCAAAAGTTTCCCGAGAATGATGGTTCCGTTCGATGCCGTGGAACCCACTCACGACACGTTCAACAGTCGGATCAACGCGATCGTCGCGGATTTCCATCACACCGATGGTCGCCTCACTCCAGACGATCCCATTGTTGCGACCTATGTTGGACTTGGCGTAGAGAAAGGGATGAGCCACGACGCCTTCCGCGCCGCAGGCATTCCGCTTGTCGAGGTAGAACTCAGCGAAGAACAGACGCGTGGCAAACCAAATTGGCACGTCCCGAACCTGAATCAGATCGTCATGTCCCGTGACCGAAGGGCCAGGATTTCTCTCAAAGATCGAATGTTCGAGTTCCTCGAAACCCATTTGAAAACTGAGCTAACTCGCGCCGTGCCCCCTGAAGCTCGCCCCAATCGCCGAATCTTTGCCCGGGCGACGACCGTCTCACTTGTCGCCTCTTCACCGCGCGCGACGATCCATTTCACGATCGACGGTTCTGAACCCACGCCAAGATCGCCCGTTTTCCAGACGCCACTATCCATCAAGGAAACAACAACCGTCCGCGCGATCGCCATCATTCCCGGAATGCAGCCATCCGGTCCCATCACCGCCGATTTCATTCGCGGTGAACCGCCACCCGAAATCATCGGTCCGAAAGCACTGCCTGTGGCCCAGGTTGAAAAACCGTTCTGCGTCGAGTTTAAGTCCACTGCCGAGTCTCCCGTCTGGGACATCGCCTTTCAGACTCGCAGTGTGTTTGGACGAGAAGACCTGTCCATCCAGCAGCGAGAAGAGCTGACGGAGGCAATTCGTAGACTCGGCAACGGAGCTCGGCAAATCGGCTTACGTTTTGATCGAAAAAACGGTGTCCTCAGTGGCATTCCCGCAAAAGCCGGAATTCACGTTGTGCAGATTCGGGTCGCTCGCGGCCCAGGCCGAGCAGCAGCGGACAAAACCTATGTGCTGCGTATCGATTCAAGGGAGAACGAAGAGTGACCAGCCCGCCGTTCTTGAATCAACGCGGGCGCAACTACACGCAAAGCGTGGCTGCCGAGAACACGGAGCAGCACTTATGGCGAATCCACATCCCCAGTATCGAACTTCGCGGCGGACGATGCTGCGTGGAATGGGTGTCGCGATGGCACTTCCTTGGATGGAGTCCATTCCTGTTTGGGCATCCGAAGAAGCTACAAGCAAATCACCTGACGAAAGACTCGCCTCCCCGAAACGCATTGCCACTCTGTTCATGGCGAACGGAATCAACCCGCGACACTGGCATGCGGAGGGGGCCGGCGAGGAGATGAAGCTTGGGCAATGTCTTGAGCCTCCGAATGCCCGTCCTACGTCGGAACGAGAATTAGCAACGATAAAGAGGAACAAAATCGTGAAGGACTCAATCAACCGCATTTCTCGACGCGGTCTGATCAAGAGTACTGCCGCCTTCTCAACGGCGTTTGTATTTCCGCACATCGTCCCTCGTCATTGTGTGGCAGGCAGTGGACTGCGGTCGCCCAGCGAAACTATTCACGTCGCTGGTATCGGGGTTGGTGGAATGGGAGGCAACGACATCCGCGCGTCTCAGTACGCGGGCGCCAGAATCGCGGCTCTGTGCGATGTGGACAGGGGAAAAAAACGCGCGCCGGAACGGCACGGCGCCGCGGCGAACAGCATCCTTGTACGTCCAATTGGCGACAAGGACTTTCCCGATGCAGCTCGTTATCGCGATTTTCGCCAGCTGCTGGAGAAGGAAAAGAACATCGACGCGGTGATCGTTGGAACGCCGGATCACACGCACGCCGCGATTGCTATGGCGGCCATTCAGCTGGGAAAACACGTCTATTGCGAAAAGCCTCTGGCGAGAACCGTCTATGAAATTCGCAAGCTGACCGAGGCGGCGCGCCAGCAGCGTGTAGCGACCCAACTGGGGAATCAAGGCCATTCGTTTCTGGCCTGTCGCGAGTTTTGCGAAGCCATCTGGAGCGGTGCGATCGGCGACGTGCACGAAGTCCACGCTGCGGTGCGGTTTGGCGGCGGTGATCCTGATCGCAGAATCGCACAGTTGAAACAGCAACACGAAGTCCCCAAAACCCTGGACTGGAATCTGTGGCTTGGTCCCGCCCCGTTTCGCGATTTCCACCCGATGTACCATCCCGGTGGATGGCGTGGATGGCGACAGTTCGGCTCAGGGGTGCTGGGAGACTATTTGTGTCACCTCGTCGATCCCGTTTTCTGGGCGCTGCGGCTTGACGCTCCGACGTCAATCGTCGCGGAAGCGAAGGGCTATGATCCGAAAATACACAGCAAGGTGTTTCCGCGTTCAGCGAAGATACGCTACGAATTCCCAGCGCGGGGAACTCGAAAGCCAGTGACTTTGTATTGGTACGACGGTGATCTTTACCGCCCGCCAGATTCCGACAAACTCACGGGCGGTCGTTACAAGCTTCCCATTCCCGGTCGCGAAGGTGGTCCCGGATTGGGCGTGCTGGTCGTGGGAGAGAAAGGCCACATCGTTTACGAATCACACGGGGCCAGGAACTGGCGGATCTACCCCGAGTCGCGAATGAAGGAGTACATGGGAGAACGGCCAAGACTGGATCGGCCGGGAGTCCGCTCAACGGGACTGCTGAACTACAACCACCACCGTGACTGGATTCATGCGTGCAAGGGATACGAGCCGGCCGGTTCCAACTTTGACTACGGGGGACCGCTCACCGAACTGGCCGCCCTTGGAAACATCGCCACGTTGATGCCGGGCACGGAGCTGGTTTGGGACGTCAAGCGGATGGCCTTCCCGAATCATCCGGAGGCCAACCAGTATTTACATTATCGGTATCGCGACGGCTGGAGCCTGTAAAAGCAGTTCAAAGAAATGAGAGCCCAGGCGGACACGCTTCATCGGAATCATTATCAGCGGAGATCGACATCATGTGGACGCGAACAACAACATGGATTCTTTTGGCCTTTGCAACGGCGACGGCATGTGCCGAGAAACCGACGGCCGTCAATGCCCTGATCGTGACCGGTACCCGCGATCAATCGACGACCGTTCTGCAAGATACACTGGAAAAGGCTGGCCATCGGGTTCATGTGACCGAGAAAAAGTCCGCCGACCTTAATCGGGAGAAGCTGGCCGCCTACGACGTTTTGGTGTTGAAAGACAATTCGACAGGCGCAGGAGGGGATTGGACTCCCGCACATCAACAGGCCGTTGCGGCCGCCGTCAAAGAAGGAACCGGTCTCGTCGTGCTGCACGAGGCGTCGGCCGGTTTCAATGACGATTCAACTGGGAGCCGTGAGTACGGGCGAATGATCGCTGGTGGACGGCGCGGCAGCGCAAGAACGGATCAACCCCGTGACCTGAGCGTGACCATCCAAAAACATCATCCGGTCACGCGGGGCATCGCATCGTTTCGGCAGCCTGCCGACAAACTGGTTCGTTCGCCGCAGATCACCGAAGGTAGTCAGGTTCTGGCAACCGTCTTCGACGGCCGTGAACAGGACGAGCCGGTTGTGTGGGTCAACCATTATGGCAATGGCCGCGTCGTGCACAATCTTCTGGGGCATGATACGGCATCAATGAAGAGCGACGGCTTTGCCAAATTGCTGATCGGCTGCGTCGAATGGGCCGGCGAAAAGGGCTTCCGTATGATATTTGATGGCAAGACGCTCGATGGCTGGGAAGGCAACCTGCGTTATTGGTCCGTCGAGAATGGTGCGATCGTCGGAACCAACCCGTCCTGGAAGTCGATGGCGGCACACGACTTTCTGTGCACGGTTGAGGATTTCGACGACTTCGAACTCCGCATCGAAGCCAAAGTCATCGGCCAGCGAAATTCCGGGATCGTCGTCCGTACCGTCAAACAGCGCTACAAGTATCCGATTGCCGGATACGAAGTCGACATGGGCGTCATGCGCTGGGGCTGGAT
>NYXM01000042.1 GCA_002685655.1 Planctomycetaceae bacterium | reverse complement strand
GAGGGTGACCGGCCGCGCGCGGGTGACCGGCCACGTGAGGGTGACCGGCGGCGGCCTGACGACGCGCCCCGTCGCACCTCGGAACGTGATCGTCCTCGCGAGAGAGGCGATGTTTTCAAGCCTCAGAACGATCGCGAGAGAATCCTCTACGGTATGATCCTGCAACTGCGACGCGAAGTTGCCGAGATACGAAGGTTACTGCAAACACGTGATGGTGACCGGCCGCGGGGCGAACGTGGGCGTCTGTCAGACGCTGATGGCCCGCGGCGTGACAGCATTCACCCCTCACGCGAACGTGAAAGCGACAACCCGCGAGAATCGCGCGAGCGAGAGCGTGAACCGCGACGTGAATCTCGAGAAGGCGAACGTGCCAGTTCGAGCCCCCGCGATCGCGAAGGCCCCCGTGATCGCGAAGACTAAGTTCAGTGGATACGGTAACAGTGCATCGGCGGATTGCCAGCCTCTGGCTCCGCCGGTGCATTTTGCGTTTAGTTCGGTGAAGAATGACAGTAGCCGAGCCGATGGTACACGTGACGATTAGCGCAGACTTCGGCCGCAAACAAACTATTACGATGTTGTCGTACAGAGCACATTGGCGGACTCAATGAACGGAACGAGACGTTTCTACGTCGTGGCGATCATCTTGGGATCTGTCATCTCGCCTGGCAGCAACCTGTTTGGGCAGGACGCCGCGCTGCGCACAGAGGTATTGACCACACTACGGGACGCCGCGTCGTTTTATCGCCAGCGAGTGGCGTCTCATGGCGGCTATGTCTATTTCTATTCGCACGATCTTTCTCGTCGCTGGGGCGAAGGCGTGGCGACAGCCGACCAGATCTGGGTACAGCCGCCGGGCACACCGACCGTTGGGATGGCCTACCTCAAGGCGTATCAAGCAACGGGCGAGCGGATTTATCTTGAAGCGGCAACTGCCGCGGCAGAGGCGTTGGTCTATGGCCAGCTTGCCTCCGGCGGCTGGACGAATCTGGTGGATTTCGATCCTCGCAGCAGGCGCGTTGCCAAATACCGAAACGGCCGAGGAGGCGGGAAGAACAACTCATCGTTCGACGATGGCCAGTCGCAGTCGGCGCTCCGGCTCTTGATCAACGTCGATCAAGCGCTGGACTTCAAACAGAATTCGATCCACGAGGCTGTTCAAATCGGGCTCGAAGCGGTGCTGGGCGCACAATTCCCTAATGGCGCATTTCCCCAGGTCTGGACTGGTCCCGTCGTGGCGCAACCTGCCCTGAAAGCGAACTATCCCGGCTATGACTGGCGCACCGAAGGCCGCATCAAGAACTACTGGGACATGTACACGCTCAATGACAACGTGACGGGCTACATCGCGGAAACGCTGATCGATGCGCATCGGACGTATGGTGAAGAAAAGTACCTTGCCGCGCTTCGACGGCTCGGTGATTTTCTCGTGCTTGCCCAGATGCCCGAACCGCAGCCCGGCTGGGCGCAGCAATACAACTACGCGATGCAACCGATTTGGGCCAGAAAATTCGAGCCGCCAGGAGTGTCCGGTGACGAGTCGCAGGAAGTCTTGGAGACATTGATGCGGATCGCGCGCGTGACCGCGGATCGGAAGTATCTTGCACCGATTCCCACCGCGCTGGCTTGGCTCAAGCGCTCACGATTGCCAGATGGGCAAGTCGCCCGCTACTACGAATTGAAATCCAACCGACCGCTGTACATGACACGCCGAAGCGACAAGTACGCACTGACCTACGACGATTCGGACTTGCCAAAGCACTACGGATGGAAAACGGAAGCACGGATTGCAGACATTGAGAAGCAGCACCAAGCGTTGATCGCCGGCGCGCAACTTACTGTATCAACAGTGGCGGTACGTCCATCCCGGCGAGAGGTTCGACAGATCCTGGCAACAATCGACGATCGCGGCCGCTGGTTCAAAACGTACAACGGCGAGCGGTTGGTCGGACAGGCGAAAATGCCGGTCGGTGCGAAGTATCTATCCAGTGAGTTGTTTAGTCGGAATCTCGCGATCTTGAGCGCGTTTGTCGGTGCACCAGACTAACAGCCTGTTGATTCTCGTGTAGTCCCGTAACAAGGAGCCTTTGGATCGTTCGAGGAATTACTGTCCGATAGTCGCCTTTCGCGGAGCGAAAGACGACAATAAAAGATCGAACACTGCTTAGCAACGCAGTTCCGGCGAAGGAGACCGCTTGCTTTGCGACATTGGTGGAACTTCGCTTCGCTTGATCGCGGCCTGCAAAGGCGAATTGTACGAAAATCAACCGGCTGCTGAACGATGAGCGGAAAATGACTCACGGTTTGCAACTCAGAACCGCGTTCGGTGGCGCGATGAAGGCATGGGTCATGCGCGGTTCAATGTCGACCAGGGGCTCGTGTCGATATTGCAAGTTGTGCCTCGCACGAAAAAGGCCCCACGACAATTGAATGTCACGGGGCCTGAAGGTCGCAAGTGTAGCGCTTGGTCGGGCGACGATTTCCCGTTCTACGGCGCGTCAGCAGGGGCGGGTGCTGGTGCAGGAGGCGTGGCCGTGGGCGCTGGAGCAGGAGGCGCTTTCGCAGGTGCGGCCTCCACCGCTGAAGGCTTCGCAGGTGCGGCCTCCACCGCTGAAGGCGGCGTGTCAGCAGGTGCAGCAGGTGCAGCAGCTGCCGCGGCGTCTTCCACCTTTGCACCGAGTTTACAGCACAACGGGGAGCCCTCGTGCAAGCCGCACTTTTCGCAGACGGCGGCATCCGTTTTGCAGCACACATCCGTGCCGGCAATTTGCCCGCAACTGGCACAAAGGGACTTTCCGGCAAAGTCGCCTTCGATCTTCTTGCAGCACAAGGCCGTTCCTGTGTGGAATCCACACTCGCCGCAAACCTCTCCGGACGAATCGCATTTGTGATCGACGCCCTTGGCATAGCCATGACCGCAATCGCCGCAATACAGCGCGACAGCAACCGTTTCGCCGTGGTCATGACCGGCGTGGTCATCGCCATCATCGTCGTGCCCATCATCGTCGCCGTCGGCGTGGTTGTGATCGTCGCCATCATGGTCGTGTCCGTCATGCTCGCCGTGATCATCGTCACCGTGGTCATGATCGCCCTGGCTGGTGTCGGCAATCGGGCCGCTATCGGTGCGAGCGCAACCCCAGCTGACAATGCTGATGATGGCAACTGCAGTGAACAGATTCATCCATTTCTTCATTCTTCTATCCTCCAACAATTGATTTGGTAAGTCCTCAGACCCGGTATGCGTTCCACGCATAATCACCCGTAGCATACACGTTTGTCGCTAGTTCGGCGAAGGGGCGACGACGGCGGATACCCTGATTCTATGCCGGCATTGAACCAAAAACTGTGAACTGACATACAAGCAGTGGGGCATTCAAGCAGTGGAACATACAAGCTGAGAGGCCACCTTTCACCCCATAGCGTCTCTCCCAGACAGACTTTGTCGCTCTTGACTACGAGAAGAAAGCCGACAGCGTGTCCCTTCTCCCCTCGGCAGACTTTTTTGGCTTTTGACTACGAGAAAGTCTGGCGGGGGAGAGAGGACTGAGATATGTAGATACCATGGCCCAGGGAGAGAGGACTGGACCTTAACTCTTGCGGTGAACAAGAATCATTTGACCGAGTCAGCGTCGAAGGTGTGACGTTGGGCCTTGGATTTGAGCCGGCCTTGCAACTTGAACAACTGGACCAGCCCTTCGTTGACCAGCCGTTCACCGGCACCGACTTCCGCGAGCGTCGTATCACTCGCACCGTAGCCTCCACGAGCGGCCGAGAGAAGGTCGGGAAGATATCGCGGCCAGTCGTACGAGCCGTTGCAGCAGTAGCCGAAAAGAAAACTGTGCTTGACGTTGGACTTTCTTCGGAAGTCGACTTGGAAGTGATGGAACGGCTCACCTGGCAACGTGATGACGGCGATCTCGTCGTTGATCAACAAGGTGGTGACGCCGAGTTCGAGCTCTTGATCAGGATCCCAGCGGTTGCGGAAACGTGTCACAGAAGACGAACTCGCAAAAGAACTCGTCACTCCGGGAACATCTTTGATGAACGAAATAGCCCGCTGCACTTCTTCGGCCAGCGACTCACCCATTACCTGTACCACCTCGAAATCTTGAGCACGATCATCACCGCGGGCCATCATGAGAGGATTGATGTCGCCGCCCGCTCCTTGGACAAAAACACACATGCAATCCTCACCAAAACTCCGTTCCACGATCTCTCGCATGACGCCAGGGTAATCAGCTGAGATCTTGCGATTTCTCGGACCAAGAACGACCGGATGGCAGGCATAGTTGACCAGGACGGCGCGCACCTTCTGCTGCTCATCCGTCACTCGGATGACACCCACTTGACGGTCGACCGAACCGTAGGGAATTCGTTCTGGATTTTCAAAGTGGGTGACCGAAAAAGCACCTCGATGGACAAGCCGGTTGTACCCCAGCTGAATCTGACTCTCCGCAGACGCGAAATAGCCTTTGAACATGCCCTGCTTTGCCTGCTTGATCCCGGCGAGCAATCGCTGGTCAACCGTGTCTCGCCACGGATTCTCCGACGACGGAAAGTCGTCCTGTGACAGTTTTGGTCCGGCATGCGTGTGCGTGTTCAACAGCAACAGCCGGTCGACACCGATGGCTGCCATCTGATCGTGCAGCCAAGGCGAGTTGTAGATACATAAGTCGCAAACCGCCAGCGCGACACACTTTGAATCCGATTCAAGCACCATCACTCTCGCAGACACAGGATCATGGATGCCGTCAGTGAGCTTTGCTGATGAATAACCCGTGGTAAGGCCACCGATCGGCGGCGTGATGTCCACCTGCGATAATCCAACTCGTATCTCGCCCTGAAGGGCGGCTGGTGCCAAACAGACTGCCATACAAAGTCCCGCAACGAGGAGAAGGAGCCGTTTGCTGCAATTCGTGTTCTTCATGTTGTCACGTCGATTGAGAAAATGTTAAGAAGGTAGCCAGGAAGGCAGGTCAGCCAAATGATAGATTGCTTTCGTCGCAACTTCCAGCATTTAACGACAAGACTGTAATGAAACCGAGTTTGACGGCAAATCCAAAAGGTGGTTACCGATTCCTGGCAGGAATCGAACCGTACTCTTCAGGCGTGATTGCAGAACGTGGTTGGGAAATCATTCACGTGACGCTGGCACGTCCGCTTCCGTGGCACGATGGCCTTGTCTCGATCCGGCAGTATCTCGAACAAAGTGGTCGCGATCGGCACGCACTCTGTGGAGTCGAGCTACGATGTCCCGAACCGTTTTCGATGGACGGTTTCTTTAGCTTTAACCGACAGTACCGATCAGTGCTCGAAGATTGGGACATGCTTGTCGACGGCGAGAATCCGATCGCCCGCACGAACGTAGCACCCGTCGTGGCTGCACCTCGGGAATCGGTTGTATACGGATTTTCGTACACGGAAGCAAGCAAGATCGAACGGTCTACGTTTGTCGTTGCTGGTGGCGGCGAGCTGCGAGGGGGTCTCGACGCCAAGAACATCGTCTGCGTCGGCGAGACGAGCGAGGATGCGATTCTGGAGAAGGCACGCTGCGTCGTCGAGATCATGCGTGAGCGGCTCGCCGGCCTGGGAAACAATGATCTGTTATCACAAGTCGATCTCTACACCAGGCACAATCCGACAAGGACATTGGCCGAGGTGATCGTCCCCGGTCTTCCAGCGGCAGCTCATCTTGGCGTGCGCTGGTATTACTCCTGCCCACCGGTTCGGGACATCGAGTTCGAGATGGATATGCGGGGTGTCGTCAAGGATATTGTGATCGACTTGCATTGACGGCACACACGAAGGGCGTCGACTGGTCGCGAAGTGGGTCAGCGAAGCAGGCAACCCTCTCCGAGCGGGCGAGGTGCCAGCCTGTGTCGGTGCACCTCGCCTGTGCAACACCGTTCCTGAAGGAGTTTGCCAAGTCGGTAGCAGTCAGTGGCCATTTAAGAGCCAAGACCGGGGAGGTCGGCGGCTTATTACGGCCGAGTAGGAAATACATCGTCTTGACTGCCCAATCTCACGGATGATGGAATCGCGCGGTTCACGGCGGTATCCTGGTCATCATGAGCGACGTAACACAGATTCTCTCGCAGATCGAGCTGGGCGATCCCTCGGCTGCCGAGCAGCTTCTACCGTTGGTGTATGAGGAACTGCGCAAACTGGCCGCAGCCAAACTGGCGCAGGAGAAGCCCGGTCAGACATTGCAGGCAACGGCGTTGGTGCATGAGGCATACTTGCGACTTGTTGATGTCGAAAAGGCCCAGCACTGGAACAGCCGGGGGCACTTCTTTGGGGCGGCGGCGGAGGCGATGCGAAGGATCCTTGTGAACCAAGCTCGAGACAAGGGTCGCATCAAACGCGGTGGCGAGTTCCAGAAGATCGACCTGGAGAAAATTGAGATCGCGTTAGATGCACCGAATGAAGATCTGCTGGCGATTGATGAAGCAATCGAGTCACTTGTGGAGGAAAACCCGGCATGTGCGAAGGTGGTGATGATGCGTTTTTTCGCTGGTCTGTCCATCGACGAAGCAGCGGCCGCGTTGGGAATCTCCGCCAGTACGGCGAAACGCCACTGGACCTATGCCCGTGCCTGGCTCTTTGATGTCCTCCAAGCGGATGACAGTTCATCCTCTTCGTGATTTTTTTGAGAATCTCGGGAAATCGTGACCCGATCTTCGCGCAAACGGGGCACTGAAGTGTAGGGAGTGAAAAAGGAACCACCTCATGGCAGCCGAAAATCCTGACATACAAGCCATTTTCAACGAAGCCGTCGCTCGGGATTCGAACGAGCAACGTTCGCAATATCTCGATGAGGCGTGCGGAGACGACCGGCAAGTTAGACGAAGAGTCGAGGCGCTTTTGCGTGCTCATTCAGAAGCTGGAGGCTTCTTTGGCGGGCAACCCG
Organism: Planctomycetaceae bacterium; assembly: GCA_002685655.1. The sequence goes on along the minus strand of NYXM01000042.1, from coordinate 5,611 downwards.
AAGCGACAGAAATCCAGCCCATCACCGAACGGACCGGCACACACATCGGCCCCTATAAACTGCTCCAGCAAATCGGTGAGGGCGGCATGGGTGTGATCTTCATGGCCGAGCAGACCAAGCCGGTCGAGCGACGGGTGGCGTTGAAGATCATCAAACCCGGGATGGACACCCGCCAGGTGATCGCGCGGTTTGAGGCCGAGGAGCAGGCCCTGGCCATGATGGACCACCCCAATATCGCCAAGGTGCTTGATGCGGACATCACCGAGACCGGGCGACCCTACTTTGTCATGGAACTGGTCAAGGGCGTTCCGATCACCGAGTACTGCGATGAACACCATCTCACACCTCGCGAGCGTTTAGACTTGTTTACGCAAGTCTGCCAGGCGGTCCAGCACGCGCATCAAAAAGGAATCATCCATCGCGACATTAAGCCATCGAACGTGCTGGTGGCCGAGTACGACGACGAGCCGGTGCCCAAGATCATCGACTTTGGCGTGGCCAAGGCACTGGACAAGAAGCTGACCGAAAAGACGATGTTTACCCAGTTGGGTCAGATCGTGGGCACATTGGAATACATGAGCCCCGAGCAGGCCAAACTGAACCAGCTGGACATCGATACGCGCAGCGACATCTATTCGCTGGGCGTGCTTTTGTACGAGCTGTTAACCGGCACAACACCCTTCGACCGGCAGCGTCTTCGCTCGGCCGCGTTTGACGAGATGATGCGGATAATCCGCGAGGAGGAACCTCCCAAACCGAGCACGCGCCTCAGCACGATCGACACGCTGGCTTCGGTGGCCGTCAACCGAGGAGTCGAGCCGAAGAAACTGAGCACGCAGGTGCGGGGCGATCTGGACTGGATTGTGATGAAGGCCTTGGAGAAGGATCGAACGCGCAGGTACGAGACAACCAGCAGTTTCGCCGAAGACATTCGCCGCTACCTCAACGAGGAGCCCGTGCAAGCCTGCCCTCCTTCAGCATCTTATCGGTTCCGCATGTTCGCGCGGCGCAACAAAGCGGCGCTGACGACAGCTTCGGTGATTGCATTCGTTTTAGTTGCCGGAATTATCGGAACAACATGGCAGGCGATCCGGGCGCAGCGAGCCTTGCGGGTGAAACGCGAGACCCGCGAGCAGGTCGACGCGGCCCGCGAACGTGAGGATCGGCAACGCTTGCAGATCAACCGAGATCTCAGTTACGCGTTGGCGGAGGTCGCTGCGCAGCGAGAGCAAATGCGAACCAGTCTCGGCAACGCGTCCTCGTCCCGCGTCCGCGAAGCCGCACAACGCGCGATCGCTCTGGCAAAAAACGATTTGGCCGATCCAGAACTCGTCGGCCGTGTTCAGCAGTTGCAAGGGCAATTGGAACAGGATGCGGCAGACCAACGACTCGTTGGCCGTATCAGCGAGTCCAGGCTTGTGCACGAAGGCGCTGGAAATTTTGACTGGAGTGAATCGCTCCCGGAATACAGCGTCTTGTTCCAAGATTACGGAGTGGATCCGCAAGTCACTCGTCCTGAACAGGCTGCTGATCGAATCCGCAGCCGGCCCGCCGATGTCCGGTCGGCGATTATCGCAGCTTTGGATGATTGGATCGAACTGGAGTCGAAATCACCGGAGACATCGGACGAGACGTTGCAGTGGCTACGTCTGATCGTGGATGCTGCGGACGACAACCCCCCGCGCAGACGACTGCGACTTGCCGTCCGCGATGCTGACGAGCAGGCGTTGGCCGATTTGGCCGAATCGATCGACGTGAGCAAACAAGCGCCCTACACGCTCTACTACTTGGGTAAGAAGTTGCGAGATTCCATTCGCCGTGAGGCTTTGCTGCGTCGGGCACAGCGGCAGTTTCCTGGGGACTTTTGGATCAACAAGGCACTAGCCAGCTGTTTGAAGAATCGCGAACAACCCCTCCATGATGAATCGATCCGCTTCATCACGGCCGCCGCCGCCATCCAGCCGGAGAATCCCCGCGCACAGTTCGAATCCGGAGTCTTTCTGTTCCTGGTGAAAAGAAAGGAAGAGGCCGCAGCCGTTTTCCACAGGGTCATTGAGATGATTTCGAGTGATCCGTCGGTCAGCTTTCAGGACACTACCAATTCTAAGACGCGGCTCGCGGCCTGGGCTTACCGGTTTCTTTCCTTGATAGAAAGAAGTAAGGGCAACATGGATGCGGCACTGGAACACGCGAATACAGCGATCAGACTGAATCCGATCGCTCGCGCTGGCCATTTGAATCGTGGCACAATTCTCAGAAATAAAGGTGAATTCGATGAAGCTGTCGAGTCGTATCGCAAAGCCATCGAGCTGGCACCGAACTATGCGATGGCCTACAACAACCTCGGCAATGCCCTGATGGTGAGCGGCGAATTGAGCGCCGCCCTCGACGCCTTTCACAAGTCCATCGAGCTGAACGCCGATTATCCGAAGGTCTACAACAACCTCGGCCTTGCCCTGCATGAACAACAGAAGCTGGACGAGGCCATCGAGGCCTATCGCAAGGCCATCCAATTGAATCCGGACTACTCGAACGCCTACAACAACCTCGGCAATGCCCTGAAGGCGAGGGGCGAATTGAACGCTGCGGTCGATGCCTTTCACAAGGCCATCCAATTGAATCCGGACTACACGATCGCCTACAACAACCTCGGCAATGCCCTAAAGGCGAGGGGCGAATTGAACGCTGCGGTCGACGCCTTTCACAAAGCCATCGAACTGAACGCCGATTTTCCTGCGGCCTACAACAACCTCGGCCTTGTCTTGATTGCCCAACAGAAGCTGGATGAGGCCATCGACGCCTTTCATAAGGCGATCGAGTTGAACGCCGATTATCCGAAGGCCTACAACAACCTCGGCACTACCCTGTGTGCCCAACAGAAACTGGACGAGGCCATCGTCGCCTACCGCAAGGCCATCGAGCTGGAACCGAACTATGCGATGGCCTACTACAACCTCGGCAATGAACTGGCCGACCAGGGGAGCGCAGACGAGGCCATCGAGGCCTATCGCAAGGCCATCCAACTGAATCCGGACTACCCGGAGGCCTACTGCATGCTCGGTAAATCGCTCGGGCGAAAGGGCCAGTTCATCGAAGCCCTTGAAGCGGTTCGTCGCGGTCATGAACTGGGCTCCAAAGACCCACGGTGGCCTTATCCATCTGCACAATGGGTCCAGGCCTGCGAATCCCTGGTCGAGCTTGACACGAAGTTGACAGAAGTTTTACAGGGTGAGACGTCGCCTGCCGATGCTTCGCAGTGCATCGCGCTGGCGGATCTTTGCTACTCCAAACAGCTGTTTGCTGCTGCTGCCGGTTTCTTTCGGAGGGCATTTGCCGATAAACCGGAACTGGCGCACTCTCCCAACGGCTACAACGCCGCCTGTACGGCCGCGCTGGCCAGCAGTGGCCAGGGCAACGACGCAGCCGACCTCTCCGAAGAGGAGAAGGTTCGGTGGCGAGAGCAGGCCCTGGAGTGGCTGAAGCTCGATCTGGCCCACTGGACAAAGCAACTGGATAACCCAAAAAACCAGACACGGAAATCCCGGGCCGCAGTGCAGAAGACACTGCTGCACTGGCGTCGCGACCCGGACTTGGCCAGCGTGCGGGACAAGACCGCGCGCGATAAGTTGCCGGAGAAGGAACGGCAGGCCTGGAACGAACTGTGGACTGAACTTGAGAAGACAATCACAAAAGGCGTTGTGACATCAATGCCGCGGGATCAAAAACAAAGTCCGAAGGCCGAAGGCGAGTCGTAAGTACGCAGCTCGCATATTCTGACTTCGGCTTTGATTGAACAAAAAAACCGGCCGGTGAGCGACTAGCGACAACTACACCACTCACCGGCCACGGCCGACCCCGGGCGGCTGGTCTGCGCGCCTGGGGCTTTGGCTGCTTTTATCTTACCGCGGATCGGCACGCAATACAGGAGGAATCTCCCATGAAACGTGCAACCACTGTGATGACGATCGTGCTGCTGGCTCTGACAACGGCGTCCGTAGCCCAAGCGGAAACCGATTGGTTTGTGATCGGCGAAGACCTGGGCATTGAAAACGCCGAACGGATTATCGTCGCCCAACAGCTGCAGGTCCAGCCGGTCCTTGTCGTCGAAAGCAGCAACGACACATCGGGCCTGTTCCCTCCCGGCACGTACTATCCCTACAAGGTCTGGATTCACTCGACGGGCGGAGGCAGACCTTCGTCCACGATCGGCTACTTCAAGAACTTGGTCGGCGAGCATGGGATGTACGACTTTTCGCTGCCACCGGTCACGTTCCACATCGTCGAAGCGGTGCCGCCCGATGCGCCCCCGTTGTTTATTCCGCTCGAGTGGGACGCATACGGCTACACGTCATTCAAGCCAAGCGATGTACAGTAGTTGACCAGCACAACGTCACGAGTTCATGAACTCAGCCAATTGAATCCATCAGGAAAGCACAGCCATGTTCAAGCAAAGTACTTTCACACGTGTGTCACGCATAATCATCTTGTCCATGTTCGCACTCGCGCTCGCCTTGCCTGGCGCTCTGCAAGCCAAAAAAGGTGGTGGGGGAGGTGGTGGCGGCGGCGGAGGAGGAGGAGGCGGTGGCGGAGGCGGCGAAACGGAAGCCGCGTACACCGTCACGGAGTTGCCCATCCTCGGCGATGCCTTTGAGCCGGCGGACATCTCCGGCCCCGATGCCGGCAATAATGTGTACATTGTCGGTCAGGGCTATGACCCATGGGGGTCCTACATCTGGCAGGCGAACACGGACGGCACGATCCTGGGGCCGACGGATATCCCGTTGCGTCCCTACGGCGTCACTTCCGATGCCCTCGTGGTCGGAGTTGCGGGCGGCGTTGCCGCGGTCTGGCAGGAAGACAACTTCTACTGGGGCCTGCCGTTGATCAACGGAGGCGACGGCAACGAGGCCCGGGACGTCAACGCAGGCTGGGAAGTCGTGGGCCGGGAATACTACACCGATCCCGATACGTCAGTAGAGACCGTGACGGGTGTCTACTGGAAACTTTTGCCCGACGGAACAGTCGAAGAATCGCACTCCCTGGGCGATTTTCTGCCAGTGGGAATCAGTGACTCGGGATTTATCGTCGGCCGCAGAGGGCTTCCCGAGGAACCGGCAATCGGAATGCTCGACGGCGCAGGCAACCTGACCGTGACGGGGCTGGGGTTCCCGGAAGAAAGTTTGCAAGGTTTCGGGATCGGCGTGAACAATTTTGGTGAAGCCTGCGCACACTACGACGTGGTCTTCGGTAAACCGGAAGTGCAGCGATTCAGGGGATTTCAATGGACAGCGAGTAATGGACTGGAGAATATCGGGGCGTTCGGCAAGGCCGGTCTAACGTATGTGTGGGGAATCAACGATGATGGAAACATCGTAGGAGAATCGTCCGACCGCCACGCTCGCCACGCCTTCCTCTGGGACGGCCAAGAGCTACACAACCTCAACGACGAGATCCCGGCCGAGGCCAATGTGGAACAACTCTGGAAGGCCAGCGGGATCAATTCGATGGGTCAGATCACCTGCCGAGGCTGGAACAACGGCGGCACGGTCTGGAAAGCCTACCTGCTCACGCCGGTGCCGTAGAGACAATCCCCCGAACTTCGAAACGAAGT
>NYXM01000041.1 GCA_002685655.1 Planctomycetaceae bacterium | reverse complement strand
TTCCCACCCGAGGCGTATCCCCGCCCGAAACGTATGCCCCATGAGACATTTGTGCATTCTCTTCGCCTTGGCGCTCGTCGCGGCAACTCCGCCCTTGGCCAATGCCGACACTCAACAAGTCGACTTCGAGCGCGACATCCGTCCAATTCTATTTGCCAACTGCGTCGGCTGTCACGGATCGGACCAGGACGAGCGTGAGGGTGAACTGAGCCTGGATCGCGCCGACGATGCGCTCGGCGACGCAGACCGCCGGATCATCGTCCCCGGCAAGCCGGACGAGAGCGACCTGATCGCGCGCATCACAACCGACGACGAAGACGAACTGATGCCTCCTCCTGATTCAAAGAAGAAGTTGTCAGCGGAGGAAATCGAACTCCTACGAATTTGGATCAAGCAAGGCGCGACATGGCCCGAACACTGGGCCTATCGACCGCCAGAGCGGCATCCTGTTCCAATCGTCGAAGACTCGGAGTGGTCACCACGTTGGATTGACCGTTTCATCCTGGCGCGACTTGAGAACGAAGAACTCCGCCCATCGCCCGACACGGATCCCGTTACGCTGGTCCGCCGGCTGCACTTCGACCTGATCGGGCTGCCACCGACTCCAGAACAGATCGATCATTTCATTGCCGACGCCGCAGGGCGAGTTTCAAACGAACCAAGTCCAACGGCGGACGCCAGTATTCAGGTGGGGAACTTGCCCCAGTTTGAGGATGCCTACGAGCGACTTGTCGATCGCCTTCTGGCCTCCAAACATTACGGCGAACGGATGGCGATATATTGGCTCGACCTGGTCCGTTACGCAGACACCGTCGGGTATCACGGTGACCAGGATCAGAGCATCTCTCCGTATCGCGACTACGTCATCGAGTCGTTCAACGACAACATCTCTTTCGACCGCTTTACACGTGAACAGCTGGCGGGTGATTTGTTGCCCGGTAGCAGTAATGACCAGAAAATTGCCACGGGCTACAACCGTCTGTTGCAAACGTCGCACGAAGGCGGCGTGCAGGCCAAGGAGTACTTGGCGATTTATGCGGCAGATCGGCTGCGAAATCTGTCGTCCGTCTGGATGGCGGCATCGCTTGGCTGCTGCCAGTGTCACAACCACAAGTACGACCCGTTCACGATGAAGGACTTTTATTCGCTGATCACATTCTTCGCAGATGTCGATGAAGACCGGCACTTCAGTAATGGCGGCAACTCGCTCCCGACGAGGCGAGATCCCGAGGCCAAACTTCTTACTAAGACCGAGCGAGCGCGGATCGCGCAGCTGGAAGCACAAGTCGCAAAGACTGAAAAGGTACTTCTACGGCTCAAAGAGGAGCCTGGCGCGGACACGGCAGAATTGAAGAAGAAATTCGACCAGTGGAGTCATCTACTCAAAGAGGCTCGATCCGGTGCACGGCTCACGATGATCACTAAGGCGATCGAACCTCGCGAGATTCGAGTTTTACCACGCGGGAATTGGCTCGACGATAGCGGACCGATCGTGCAGCCTGCTGTGCCGGAGTTTTTCGCTGGGCTCGACATCACCGATCGTCGACCAACGCGGCTTGATTTGGCCAACTGGCTCACTGACCAAAGCAACGGTGTCGGTGGACTGACGGCGCGCGTGTTTGTCAATCGGTTTTGGTACCTGTTGTTGGGCAATGGCATTGTGCCGATGCTGGACGATTTCGGAAAACAGGGCGAGTTGCCCACGCACCGCGAATTGCTCGATAATTTGGCGGTCGAATTTATCGAAAGTCGCTGGGACGTCAAGCACATGATGAAGCTGATCGTGATGAGTCGCACCTATCGGCAGTCGTCGTTGGAGCCGGCGAGCCTTCACCTGCGCGATCCGTACAACCGCCTGGTAGCTAGACAGTCACGGTTTCGCTTTCCGGCGGAAACCGTCCGTGACAACGCGCTGGTAATCAGTGGCTTACTGGTAACCGAGCAAGGAGGTACCAGCGTCAAGCCATACCAACCGGCCGGCTACTACCGGCACTTGAATTTCCCCAAGCGGACGTACCAGCACGACGTGGACCAGCGCCAATGGCGACGCGGTGTCTACGTACATTGGCAGCGGCAGTTCCTCCATCCCATGCTCAAGGCGTTTGATGCACCGACGCGCGAGGAATGTATGGCACGACGGCCACAGTCAAATACCCCGCTGGCCGCACTCGCGCTGCTGAACGATCCATCGTTTGTAGAAGCTGCCCGCGTCTTCGCGGAACGCATCCTTTGTGATGGCGGCGAGTCAACTGAGTCCCGGCTGGCCTTTGCGTTCCGCCATGCTGTCTCGCGCGTGCCGGACGTTCGCGAAAACGATCTGCTCAGCAGGCTGCTCGCATCGAGTCAGAAGCGATACGAGTCCGATACGAAAGCGGCAGGGGAACTTATCAGTACGGGGCAGGCGCCGCGAGTCGAGAACGTTGATCCGATAGAACTTGCCGCATGGACAACTGTCGCCCGCGCGATCTTGAATATGAACCAGACGATTACTCGCAACTGAGAGGACTTGGCTGCAATGCTCACACCAGATGACCTCTCAAGGCACGTCAATCGCCGGACGTTTCTCTCAGGCATGGGCGTGGGGCTCGGCTCCGTGGCTCTCTCGTCGCTGTTGGCTCGCGACCTGCCGGCTGCTGCGTCTGGAGAGGACACGACAGCGAAAATCGGCTTACCCGGTTTGCCGCACTTCGCTCCCAAAGCAAAACGCGTGATCTTCCTTTGCATGGCAGGCGGTCCGTCGCACTTGGAGACGTTCGACTACAAGCCGGCACTCGCCAAGTCAGACGGCAAGCCGATGCCGGCGTCGTTCACCAAGGGGCAACCGATCGCACAACTTCAGGGTAAGGAACTGAAATGCCTGGGGCCGATGACGAAGTTCAAGAAGTACGGCACCAACGGTCAGGAGATCAGCGACTTCCTTCCCTGGCACGCCAAGATGGCGGACGACATCTGTATCATCCGCTCGATGGTTACCGACCAAATCAATCACGACCCGGCACATACGTTCATGAACACCGGCTCCGCAACCAGCGGTCGTCCGTCGATGGGTTCTTGGATCAACTACGGGCTGGGAAACGAGAGCGAGGATCTGCCTGGCTTCGTAGTCATGACCAGCGTCGGCGGGCGCAACCCCCAGCCGATCGCGTCGCGTCAGTGGTCTGCGGGATTCCTGCCCAGCCGCTTCCAAGGAGTTGAATTCAACTCCAGTGGTGATCCCGTCCACTACGTGCGGAATCCACGGGGCGTTTCGCGTGAACAACAGCGAGAATTGGTCGACACGATCAAACAGTTGAATCGGCATCGCAACGAATCGGTAGCCAATTCGGAAATTGACACGCGCATCGCTTCGTACGAGATGGCATTTCGAATGCAGGCGTCGGTGCCGGAACTGATGGATGTTTCAAACGAACCGGCCAATCTGATGGAGATGTACGGCGCGAAACCGGGCGACGGCTCGTACGCGTCGAACTGTCTTCTTGCCCGCCGTTTGGCCGAACGCGACGTGCGGTTCATCCATCTTTACCATCGAGGCTGGGACCACCACGGCGGCCTTGTCCAATACATGAATACTTGCTGCGGCTTGACCGACAAGCCAACGTGGGCGTTGATCACCGACTTGAAGCAACGCGGTATGTTGGACGATACGCTCGTCATTTGGGGTGGTGAATTCGGCCGGACTCCGATGTTTCAAGGCAAGGGCGGCGCCGGCCGCGATCACCACATCAAGGGCTTTTCGATGTGGATGGCTGGCGGTGGTATTAAAGGCGGGATGACTTTCGGAGCGACCGACGATTTTGGTTATAACGCCGCTGAAAACGTCGTCAACATCCGCGACCTTCACGCCACCATGCTGCACCTGCTAGGCATCGACTACTCGAGATTCAACGTCAAATTCCTCGGCCTTGACCTTGGTCTGACAGGAGTGCTACCGTGTCGTGTGCTGGAATCGATTCTTGCTTGAGCGAATCCTTGCGTTGTGTCAAAGCTGAAAAGTGGGATTCACTGCCTAGTGCTTTGTCAATTGCTGATCTTAGGGTTGAAGAAGAATGGTCGCCTGGCGAGATAGTCGTTGATCGCTCCGCGATCAATACGTTTGGTTCGCGGAGCGAACCACGACAATCAGGCAAACGTTGTGGCACGGTCTCCCGACCGTGCCACGTTGGCGAATCATGACTCACCGATTGACCTTCCCTCCGAACGTGGGCCGGTCGGGAGACCGGCCCACAACCTGCCGACCGGCCCACAACCTGTGAATAACTCGGTCCGGGAAGAACCGGCCCGTGCACATCTCTCCCGAAGTCCGCAAGAGACAGGAACTGATTCATGAGAACCCTGGTCTTTCTACTGTCAACGTTCTCGGTAATCGCCCCGCTCTCCAGCGCGATGGCCGCCGAGCCGCCACTGCGCCCATGGAAGGAAAACGCTTCGTATTGGAGCTACCGCGGGAAGCCGGTGCTGCTACTGGGTGGCAGCGATGATGACAACTTGTTTCAGTGGCCGGAAGAAAAGCTGATCCCGCAGCTCGACCGGATGGTGGCGGCGGGCGGCAACGTGATTCGGAACACGATGAGCGACAGGAAGGACCAAGGCTTCGAGGTCTATCCGTTCAAGCGACTCGAAAACGGTAAGTACGATCTCAACGCATGGAGTGACGAATACTGGACTCGATTCGATCGGATGCTGCACGAGACCGCAAAGCGTGGGATTTTTGTGCAGATCGAAATCTGGGACCGCTTTGACTATACGGACAGCCGCGGAAGTAACCGCTGGCAGATCCATCCATACAACCCGCGCAACAACGTGAACTTCTCGTACGACGAGTCCGGTTTCTCCGCCCGCTATCCTGACCATCCCGGCGCGAACAAGCAGCCGTTCTTTTTTACGACGCCCAAACAGAGAAACAACCACGTTGTGCTGTCATACCAGCAGCGGTTCGTGGGCAAGTTGCTCGACTACGCACTGCAATTCGACCACGTGCTGTACTGCGTCGACAACGAGACAAACGGTGAGGAAGAATGGAGCCGCTATTGGGCGCAGTTTGTCAAGAAGCGCGCCGCCAGACAGAACAAGGAAGTGTACGTCACTGAAATGTGGGACGACTGGGATCTGACCGCTCGACGTCACAAGAGGACTTTCGATCACCCCGATCTGTACGGCTTTGTGGATGTGTCACAGAACAACCACAACAAGGGCCAAAAACACTGGGACAATTTCCTGCACGTGCAGCAGTACTTGAGCCGGCAGCCGCGGCCGATGAACACCACGAAGACCTACGGGGCGACAGGAAACAAATTCCGCCACACGGACCAGGACGGCATTGAACGGTTCTGGCGGCATCTGTTGGCTGGCGCGGCTTCCATTCGGTTTCATCGACCCGATTCGGGTTTGGGATTAAACGATAAGGCCGTCGCGTGTATTCGGGCAGCGCGGAAACTGGAGTCGATCGTTCCACTGTGGTCCGTGGAGCCCGCCAACAAACTTCTCTCTGACCGTGTGGCCAACGAAGCGTATCTGGCCGCCAATAAGGGCTTTGCCTATGTGGTCTATTTTCCCGCAGGCGGTGAGGTTGGCCTGGACACCTCAGACGCGAAAGGTCCGATGGTGGCCCATTGGATCAACATAACAACTGGCCAACTCGGCCCACAGCATCGGCTGTCCGCGGGCGGAAGGATCACGCTGTCGCCTCCCGGGCAGGAGAATTGGGCCGTCGCGATCGTCGCGCCCTGATGAGGTGCGTGGTCGAGTTTATTTCGGCAGCGCCGTAAGAAACCCTCTCCCAGCCGCTGTTGCGTCCGACATCTCCCACGAACAGACTTTCTCGCTTTGGAGGTTTAGGAGAGTCTGGAACATGTCCTTCTCCCCGCGGGAGAAGGTGGCCGAAGGCCGGATGAGGGGTGGCTGATCTCATTTGGCAGTTTGCCCCCCTCATCCTATCCTTCTCCCCGAGGGGAGAAGGGACTCGCTGCCGGCTTTTTCTCGTAGGCAAAAGCGAAGAAGTCTGCGAGCAGGAGAGGTGTGAAGAGATGTGCAGAAGCCAATGCATGAAAGGAGAGGGGGGGGCCGTCTTGACCGCCTCGCTGCCGCTGACTGTGTACAGCTAGTTGGTCCCGTGGATATAATGTCAGCCAGTCGTGTTGTTTCCCTTTCCCACCCGCAGGTGTCTTCCATGAAACACACTTTATTGGCGATTGCCGGCCTTTTGGCTGTGTTGAGCATCGATCAAATGTCGCTTGCCACGGATCATTTTCTCACAATTGGCGGCGGTTACTCACCGACAGGGAACCAGATTTCGCTCGAGAAAAATGTACAGCTCTATCAGAAGATGCTCGACGAGACTTATCCCGACAAGGTTGCGCACGACATCTATTTCAGCGACGGCGACGACGCCGGTCGCGACCTGCAGCATCACGACCCCACCGTCGAAATCCCTCGGGCACAGCTGCTGTTGGCTCGCATCTTCCAACAGACGAAGTACCAAGATCTGCAGTACCGCTCGCACGAAATCACCGGTGTGCGAGGCGGGGCGAGCAAAGACAATATCGAGAAGTGGTTCAGCGACGTCGGCGCGAAGTTGACTGCCGGCGACCGGTTGTTCATCTACATCACCGCGCATGGTGGTCGGGCCAGCGATAAGAAAACGCCCCACAACACAGGACTGTTTTTGTGGAATTCGGAGCGTTGCCAGATGAGCGAATTCACCAAGTTCTTGGACAGGATCCCGGACGACGTTCCCGTCGTTGCCGTTATGGTGCAGTGCTTTTCGGGCGGCTTTGCCGACATGGTCTTCAATGAAGGCGACGCCAAGAAGGGACTTTCCACCGCGCCGCGTTGCGGCTTTTTCGCCACGGTGCACGATCGTGTTGCTGCCGGCTGCACAGCGGATATTAACGAGGAAGACTATCACGAATACAGCAGCTACTTTTGGGCCGCCATCCGTGGTCGCACGCGAACCGACAAACCGATCGAATCGCCCGACTATGACAAAGATGGCGTGGTGTCGCTCGCAGAGGCTCACGCCTACGTCTTGTTGACCTCGACAACCATCGACATCCCAACCAAGACGTCCGACGCCTTTCTCCGACAGTACAGCAAGCTGCCACCTAAACCCGCATCGAAAGCATCACCAAACAAGAACAAGAAAGAGAAATCGGGTTCGCCAAATAAATCGTCTGACAAGGGTGAGCGCCCAGAGGCTGAAGCAGCTTCGTCGGAACAAGCTCGCGACGAGTTGCCTGAGACGGACGAGCGGCCGGCAGCGGAACTGTTGTCCGCGGACAGCAACTACACGCTGTTGCTGAAGCTTGCCACGTCGGCCGACTCTGCAGTCCTGGAAGGGCTGTCAGCGCAGTTGGAGCTGGCTGGCGCGCGTCGTGCCCAGGCAGTTCGCGATCTGGCTAAGCAGATTCAGGACGAGAAGAAAAAGCTCGATGGGCAACATCGCAAGCAATCGTCGGAATTGAAGAAGATCGCCGGGGAGATTGGCAGATCGGTAAAGAATCGCTGGCCGGAGTTCGCCAACCGATGGCACCCAAAGGTGAATGAATTCCTGGAGAAGGACGGAGTGAAACTTGTGAAGCAGATCGAATCGCATCCCAAATACGCGCGATTCGAGGAGTTGCGTACGCAAATCCAGCAGCTTTCGGATCAGCGGTTCGACTTGGATCGCCGCTGGGTGAAATGCCAGCGTCTTCTGCGCTCGCTGGAATACGTCGCCTTGGCTGAGAATCTGAGCGAGGTTGCCTCTCCGGAAGTCCAACAGCGCTACCAGCAACTTGTCGAAGCAGAGTCCTGCACACTGAACTAGACTAGGTACCTCAAGTCGATTGACTTTGTAAGATGGTCTTCCCAGACCATCGTGCCGACGTCAACTCTGCACCTCTCGATGCAATAACGAGTAGTATCGGAACCGTCCCGGCATGTGAGAACCTACCGACGCAATGACAATCACGGCGGACAGGATCGCCACGCGGTAATCCCATAGTAAGGGAACGATTCCCAGAAGTACCAACTTAAGAAGAACAGCAACGCCGCGACCTTGGTAGAACCAGCGGCAACTTGGATAGGCTTCGATCACAATCAGACCGATACCTGTAGCGATCGAGAGGTAGAGCCAGATCAGAAGTCGTTCCGCGGCGACATCGAACACGTGTCCACCAAACAAGATCCCCGTCACTCCGATGTGGATAGTTCGAAAGGCCATGTTCCAGGCCCGCGCGTAGGGGAGAACTCGTGGTTGATCAGGAACCAGGATGTTAACCAGGGTCTTCACAAGGGAGTGCTGAGCTCCTTCTCAGGCGATGATGTCGCGTGCCACGCGGCCGGCTACGTTGGTTAGACGGAAGTCGCGACCGGCGTAACGGTAAGTCAGTTTGGTATGGTCGAGACCCAGCAAGTGGAGCGTCGTCGCGTGCAAGTCATGAATATGAAACTTGTCCACGGCAGCCGCAATACCAAAATCGTCCGTCGCACCGTACCGCATTCCACCTTTGACGCCACCACCTGCCATCCACATCGAGAATCCAGTGGCGTTATGATCTCTACCGTCGTCATTTCGGACCGCTGGCGTGCGTCCGAACTCTCCGCCCCACATCACGATAGTATCTTTCAACATGTCACGTTGCTTGAGATCTGTCAGCAATGCGGCTATCGGCTGATCTGTTGCAAGGCAGTTTTTACCCAGCCGATCACGCAAGCTTTTGTGCTGATCCCAGCCCTCGTGAGTCAATTCGATGTACCGCACGCCGGCTTCCACGAAACGACGCGCCATCAGGCACTGACGTCCAAAGTCGTCCGTTGCGTTTTCGCCAACACCGTAAAGCTTGAATGTTTCCGGCGTTTCTTCGGACAAGTCCATCAGTTTTGGAATCGACGTCTGCATTCGAAAGCCCAGTTCATAGGACTCGATGACGCCATCCAGTTGCGAGTTGGTAGGATTGCGCCGGGACGCGTTTCGGTTCATCGACTGTAACAGACTCACTTGCTTGCGTTGCAGGTCGACAGAATACCCTGGATTCTTGATGTTGCCGATCCGGGCATCTTTAAGCGCTTGCCCTGGCTGGCCAATACGTGTTCCCTGGTAGACGGCCGGCAAGAACGAACTGCCGTAGTTTTGAGCGCCACCGAGTCGAGCAGGTGGTTTGATCGTTATGAAACCTGGAAGCTCTTGGCTCTCCGTGCCCAGACCATAAAGCACCCAAGCTCCGACCGAAGGTCGCACGAATTGAAAACTCCCTGTGTGTAATTGGACCAAGGCCTGGGGATGGTTCGGCACGTCGGTGTGCATCGAGTTCAATAAGCACAAATCGTCGGCATGTTTACAAAGTTGTGGGTAAAGATCGGAGATCATCAAGCCACTCTCGCCGTGTTGTCGGAACTCCCACGGCGAAGGCTTCAGCTTTCGGCCTTTTTGGTTATTCAGTCCCAAGGTATCCGCGGGAGCCTTTCCCGCGTGCGCTTTCAACATCGGTTTGTGGTCGAATGTATCGACGTGCGACGGTCCGCCACGCATACAAAGAAAGATCACACGTTTGGCACGCGGCTCGAAGTGGGGCTCTTTTGTCGCCAGCGGGCTCTTGTATTCCTTGTCACTCGCCTCGGCTGCCAATGCCGAAAATGCCAAGTAACCAAAGCCACTTGAGGTTGTCTGGAGCATCTGTCTTCGAGATATCTTAAACATAAAAGATTTCCTTTGGTGTTGCCGTCGCGGCATGATTGTTGTTTCGTCTTGTTTGTGGAACGAATGACGACTCTTAATCCCAATGCTGTTCTATGGTGAAAGACTCCCGACCCCTTTCCGGCCAGCAAGATAGAACAGGTTGACTCTTAATCCAGATATCGAAATTCAGAGCAGGCAAACAACGTTTGGCAAAAACTCGTCCACGCTGTAGCCTTTGCGGCATCGGACTTGGACTGACTTTCTGCGAGTGATTCGGTGGCATCGCGAATGAATTCCGTGGCAGCCTCAACCTCCGCCATCGTCGGTGAACGAGCCAGGGCCAACCGGTATGCCAGATCCACTCGCCCCGCGGCGTCGAACCCTTCTTCCGCCAGAACACGTCGGGCAAAATGGCCTGACTGCTCAATCACGAATGGGCTGTTCATCATGAACAGTGCCTGCGTTGGGACAGTCGTTACCTCGCGCTGCCCGAATATGATGCTGGGGTCAGGGAAGTCAAACACTTGGAGTATTTCAGGCACGGCGCCGCGCACAATTGGCAAATAGACGCTACGTCTAATACTAGCGACTGCGAATTGGTCCGGTCGAAGGTTCCGGCCGATATCTCCGTCCCCGATTGACTCGACAATTGATCCATTACCAGGAGACAGGTCAAGCTCTCCGCTGGCCAACAGGATCGAGTCACGGATGGCTTCCACTTCGAGCCGTCGTTGGTTCATTCTCCAGAGCAAGTTATTGTCGGGATCGACTTCTTCGGCTTTCGTGTTCGAGACACCTGCCAACTGATACACGCGGCTATTCATGACCGTGCGAATCAGCTGCTTGACGGACCATCCGTTCTCAACGAACTCGATGGCCAAGTTATCCAGCAGTTCAGGATGCGTGGGGCGATCGCCGGTGGCACCGAAGTTGTTGACCGTCGCGACAATGCCACGTCCAAATAAATGCATCCAGATGCGGTTCACGGCGACTCGCGAAGTCAGCGGGTTGTGTGGGCTGGTTATCCACTGAGCGTATTGCAGACGACCGCTGGTATCCGATTCGATCTCTGGCTCCTTCTCCGGTGTCAGGATGGTCAGAACTCCTCGCGGTATTGTGTCGCCCCGTTCGTTCGCCTCACCTCGAATTCGAAGCGCCGTGTCCGACGGGTCCGCCGCATCCTGCACAGCCATTACCAGGACCGTGGTCGCGGGGTCCGGCTTTGCTGTTTGCGCTTCGGCATTTCGCTTCGATTTCCGCATCTGCGCCTGCAATTTCTTAACTTGGGCCTCCGCGGCGGCAGTCCGCTTTACGGCCGCGTCGTTCTTACTAGCCTGTTTGCGGAGCTGTTGCAGTCGGCGCTGGGCAGCTTTGAGTTGATTAGCAAGTTTCTTCGTTGTGTTGCCCTTGCGGCCGGTTGCACCGCCGGTGGCGACAGGCTCTACATCCTTGGGGCCCAATGCCAGCAGCTTTCCTTGTTGCCGATTTCCATTGAGCTTCCCAGTTCCATAAAACGTCTCGGTGCTCCGAAAGATCCCTGCCAACGAATAGTAGTCTTCATTTGGAATGGGATCGAATTTGTGGTCGTGGCAACGAGCACAGCTGACGGTGAACGCCATAAACGCTTGCGTCGTGACGTCGATCTGCTCGTCGACGACATCCATCATGAACTTCTCGCGGTTCGTTTCATTCAGCGACTTGGTTCCGATCGCCAAAACGCCCGTGGCAATGAGTTGCTCATTACGTTGATCAATGTTGTCAGCGGGAAGCAGATCACCCGCGACCTGCTCGGCAATGAACCGATCAAACGGCTTATCCTTGTTGAACGACTGGATGACGTAGTCGCGATACCGCCACGCATAGGGGAAGGTGAAATTCCTTTCCATCCCGGTCGACTCGCCATAGCGAACAACGTCCAACCAATGTCGGCCCCATCGCTCGCCGAATTGAGGCGAGTCGAGCAGACGATCGATCAGTTGTTCGAGAGCCGCCGCGGACGGATCGCCAATGAATTCGTTCACTTGCTCTGGTGTCGGCGGAAGCCCGATCAGGTCGAAGTAAACTCGTCGCACCAAGACGCGCGGGTCAGCGTCCATGTTCGGCTCGAGCCCTTTCGATTCCAAGCGAGCCAGGACGAAACGGTCGATGTCGGTCCGGGGCCAGCTCTTTTTCTCGATCTTTGGTGGCGAGGACTTTCGAATCGGACTGAAGGACCAGAACTCACGCGCCTTTTCGATGTCGAGTTCCTTGCGAGCCACTGGCATTTTGCCTTCGCGCGGGTCGGGAGCGCCAAGCTTGATCCACTTCTCGAAGTCGGCAATTACCGATTCAGGCAACGGCTCATCGGGGGGCATCTCGAAATCTTCAAAACGGAGGGCATTGATCAGCAAGCTTTCCTTCAAGTTGCCAGGGACGACGGCGTGTCCCGATTCGCCGCCTTTGCGCGTCGCCTCACGCGTATCAAGCAGCAATTCACCCTCTATCTCTTTCGACGTTGCCGAATGGCACTCGTAACAGTGCTTCACAAGGACTGGCCGAATCTTCTTCTCGAAGAACTCGATGCCTTTGGCATCTGGTTCGGCGCTGCGAGTTGTTGAAACGGGACCGATCAGCAGGAAGGTACCGACAATTGCCAACGGGAGGACAGACCTATGCATTGCGGGCTCCTGGGGGTGGAACTTGATGTTACCCCTGATTTTGGGTGGGGTCTTCAGCGGGTTTTGGACGTATCCGCAGATAGGATGCGCTTGGAGGCGGTATTATTTGCCCCGTTCCGACAATATGGTCCGGGATCCGGTGCTCCGATTCAAGCGAGGAATCTACGGAGATCATTCGGTTCACGCTGAGCAGAGTCGCTGAGTCCCGGGCTCACTTTGCGCGTTCTTGCACATGTTGCCTTCCGCCGCCGACCTCCGAACAATTCCTCTACCGAACCTGCTCCTCTCTACCGGTGTCTCGTCCTGGCTTCCTTCTTGTCGAAAAGTCTCCGCCCTGCCAAAAGGAGTCTGTCATGTCTGTAGCTCTTCCGAAACTGCGCATCGGTGACCCAGTTCGCCAGGAAGCCCTCTGTGTCTTTCCGCTGTTCTCCGAACCGAACGGCAAAGTCGAATACCATCTGTCGGATGAGGCTCTGGCAGACGAGTCGCTCCTTATTGAGGAAATCAGTGAAGGCGGGTCTGTTCCTGATCTACTGGTCGAGAACAGAGGCGACGTACGAGTTCTATTCCTCGAAGGTGAAGAACTAATTGGTGCGAAGCAGAACCGGATTCTCAACACGTCGGTGCTGGTCGCCGCCCATACCAAGGTCAAGATTCCGGTTTCCTGTGTTGAGCGGGGGCGATGGGGCTACAGGTCTCGGTACTTTGGATTGAGTGGCTCTCATTCCCCATCGAAACTACGCCGTGCACTCAAGGCGTCGGTTAGCCGGTCAGTCAAAGAGAATCGAGGATACAGATCGGACCAAAGAGCGGTTTGGAACGAAGTCGATTGCCTCCATGCGGCGCACGACATCGATTCTAACACAGCGGCCATGTCCGACGCCTTCGACACTCATCAGGACCGGATTGCCTCCTTCAGGGAGAACGTGAGATATGTGGATGGAGCTACGGGCATGGCTGTCGCGATCGGCGAGAATGTCGTGGCGCTCGACGTATTCGACAAACCCTCAACCTGCCAGAAGGTGTGGGACCGGATGCTCTCTGGTGTTGTCTTCGATGCGCTGGAAGCCGGTGAAACCGATCATGCTCCATCTGTCGCGGATGTCGAGCAGCTTCTAGGGACTGCCAATGATCTGCCGTGGGAGCAGACAAAATCGGTTGGAGAAGGCGAAGACTACCGTGCCGAATCCAAGCAGGGCGACCACGCTTCGGCACTTGCCTTCGAGGACACCGTAGTGCACGGCAGCGTAGTTGCGGCGGTCTAGCTGCCAGGGAATGATTTCTGTTGCCCATCGGTAGCCAGTCAATCACTCTGATCTGGCCATCCACACTTAAGAAGTTCCGCATAGGGTGAGAAAAGAGAGCCAGTGAGGTTAGGGTCGGCCAATCAATGGCTGATGATATTCGAAGACCCTCTTTGGTTGCGGCCAGAGGCCGCGCGGTGTCCCGAGCGTATACGGTTACGGCAGATACTCCCTGTAGCAGACGTTGAGGCCAGGCACAGGTGCAGCCAGCGCGCCGAAGTAATCTCCGGGTGTTGGGAGGGCGCGCACATACCATCGCGACGAGTCCTTTGACTGAACGGCGCGCCAGTCGCTCGCTGAGTCCGGACTGGTGGGTACATCGAATTCGGCTAACGGTACCGACAGCCCGTGACCACGTGCTTTGACGTAGGCCTCCTTTCGGGTCCAGCAAGCAAAAAACGCGGCTGACATTTGCTGTGGGGGCGCTGCTCGCAATTCACTCACCTCGCGAGGTGAGAAAAACTTGGTAGCCAGTTGTTCCATCTCCTCGAGATGCCGAACTCGTTCGACATCGACGCCAATCTCATGGTCGCGGCAGAGAGCGATCAGGACTACATCTCCCGAATGTGAAGTATTGAAGAATAGAGCTTTCCTCTCCAACTCAGGTTTCCCAAAACAGTTCGCCACAATTTGCACTTCCTGAGGCCGCTTGGACAAGCAACGACCTAGCAGCGTGCGCAGGGTTGCTCGACCAAGAACGAAGGAGAGCCGGTCCTTTTCAAAAACAAAGCGATTGGCGCGATCGATTTCGTCATCCGCAAGCAGTCCCAGCAATGCACTCTCGCGCGAGCGGTATGCCGCGACGGATGCCGACCATACATGGACATCACCCGACGGCACTTGCCGGCCATCATCATCCAGCTCATTAGGTGACTGAGGCATGTCAGTTGACAAACTGCATTGTTGTGATTCGACCTGAGACAAAGCCTAGCATAGGCCCGAATAGGTCTCATCAATCATTCAAGAAGGATGGAGTTCGGCCAATTTCGCGAGCGATGACGCCACGTTTCACGAGTTAGTTGCTATGATGAACCTCGACTGTTGGGACGAAACCATGGTCGATGCGATTCGGCGGCCTAAGGAAGAATGAGAACCGATCGCTTGGTACAATGCAACTCGTTACTCATCGGAAACCGATCTAAACCTGCGAACGAATGGTAATCATGAAACTTCTCGATTCTTTACAACTCGGAACGGTTGGCCTGGCGACGGTTTGTGTTGCCTTGGTCAGTCACGCGCACGCTCAGCAATTCGATCCGGCGAAAGCAGCCGGCTTGCATGGAGGTCTCGTCGTTCAACTCGGTGCAAATGACACGCAGGCGGCATCCCGCCAGAGCCTCACCGGACGATATCTGATTCACGTTCTGGATCCCGATGCCGAGAAGATTCAGTCGGCGCGTTCGCGTCTGCGCCAAGACGGCCATTATGGCTTGGCTTGGGCGGAACAACCCGTTGATCGTGATCGGCTGCCGTACGCCGACAATATGGTCAACCTGATTGTTGTTCGTGATTACACGGTTGGGGTCGAAGAACTTTCGCGCGTGCTCACTCCGGACGGAACCGTTGTCGTGACGGATGCAAACGTGCTGCCGAAGTCACTGCTGGTGGCCGGCGGTTTTGTTTCGTTTGTCGAGAAGGGCTCAAACCTGATTGCGCGAAAGCCGCGACCGGAAGCGATGGACAGTTGGTCTCACCCGCGTCATGCCGCCGACGGCAACGCAGTTTCTCGCGACACGCTGGTCGGACCGCCAGATCGCGTCCGATGGATAGCCGCCGCGACATCGGAAGTTGAGGGTATGGTTACAGCCGGCGGTCGCAATTTCTACGGCGGCATCCTCGCACGCGACAGTTTTAACGGTCTGCGGCTCTGGCATCGCGATCTGAGGAAGAGCGAGAACAATCCCGATGACTTCTCGCTTCCCAGACTGTCTCGTGATGGTGCGCGGCCTGTTGCATCTGACGAACTTGTATTCGCCGTGTTGCAGAACCGCCCCGTGGCCTTGGACGCCGCGACAGGTGAAGTCGTCGTGGCATTGGGCGACATGTTGAACCCAAAGACCGTCATTCACGATGGCACTCGCGTGATCGCCGCAGACAGTAACTCAGTTCGCGCGTTCGATACAGAGACAGGTAAGGAATCCTGGAATGTGGCGGCGGCCGAACCGGCCAACGTCATTTCCGATGGGGCCACTGTGGCCTACATTCAAGGAAGAGTGCGGCGAGGCGAGAAGCTTGAAGCCGTCTCGCTCGTGGCCGACAGGGGCACTGTGAAATGGCGACGCGATGATTATCCGTGGTTGCCTCTCACGGCACGCACGGTATTGGCGAAAGGGCAGTTGGTGTTTGAAGCGTCCACACTGAACGATAACGATGCCGACAACGGCATCCACGTCGTCTCGGCCGCGACGGGTGAACATCGCTGGTCCAAAGAATACCCACCGGGGATGAACCACACGCGGCAGGCCAGAGCGATGTTTGTGGAAGACGATCTTTGGATTCTGCACGGCGGCAAGGTTAACACCAGTGACAAAGAGAAGCTGAAGCGGGTACCAGTTCAGGTTTCAGCGTTGAACCCGCTCACGGGCGAAACACGTGTTAGCTATCCCGCGGGGCTGGCGCATTGCTTTCCACCGGTCGCCACGCCGAACTTCATGTTTGCTGGCGAGTTGGACATGACCAATCTGAAGTCCGGCGAAGTCATTGCCAACCGAATCACCAAGGCGAATTGCTCGCGCGAGAACGGCTGGGTGCCCGCCAACGGCCTGGTCTACACCACGCCAAAGCATTGCACCTGTTGGCCCATGTTACGCGGTTTTGTCGCGATGGCGCCAGCGGCCGGCAAGGAATCGCCAGCGAACCGGCCTCTCGACGAAATGGAGTTCCTGCTGGAAAAAGGCCCAGCCGAAGTCGATCCCAATGCCGCGAATCCTCAAGCCCACGACTGGCCGCTGTACCGTCACGACTGCTGGCGCAGCGCCAGTGCGACGACCTCCGGACCAAAGAAACTAGGTGAGCGTTGGCGAATTGCTCTGAATGCCGCGAGTAATCTGGAAGCAGGGGATCGTGGTCCAATCCTGGACGATTGGCAGGACAACCCGGTCGTCAAAGGTCCGCTCAGCGCGCCGACAATCTCCAACGGAATGGCTTTCGTGACGCGGCCCGACGCCCACGAACTGATCGCCGTCGACACGTCATCCGGTAAGGTTCGCTGGCGATTTACCGCCAATGGCCGATTGGACACACCGCCAGCGATTCATCGTGGCCTCTGCCTGTTTGGCTCGGCGGCCGGCTGGGTCTACGCGTTGCGAGCAGATACGGGTGAAGTCGTCTGGCGGCTCCGCGCCGCGCCAACGGACGAGCGGATCGTTGCCTACGGTCAGGTGGAATCTCCCTGGCCAATTCCCGGTGCTGTGCTAGTGATGGACGACATTGCGTACTTCGCCGCCGGACGTCAACCGCTGGCCGACGGCGGGATTCTGGTCTTCGCCGTGGACCCGTTGACAGGCGAACGCCATTGGGTCCAGCGGATCAACACCGTGCCGCAGAAAGGTTTCTACGAAAACTCCGGACTGGAATTCGATCCGTTCGACATCCTGCACGCCGAAGGCGACGGTCTTGCCATGTCGCGGTGGGTGCTGTCAGCTGATGGCAAGGAAGTGTCGGTTGACAAGTGGAATGCATTCGCCAAGCTGAACACCGGCGCCGGCGAAGTGTGGATTCCGCGCGGCTCATGGACCTACGGCGCGCGGCATCAGCATCGTTTCCCTGGCGAGGCACCTCGCCGACCACTAATCGTGTTCCGTGACGACAACGTCTACGGCTCGCTCAACGGAAGCACAGATATCTTCCGCCGCGACTTTGACTTGGACAAAGGCGAAAAATTCGACAGCAAGTGGATCACTGGCTGGAAAGCTTCACAAACTGCGAGAGAAGACGGCAAACCTTATCGAACCTACCGCATCGCGGAGGGCGCGAAATGGACGAAGGATCCATTCGTCGATCCGAATGAAGAGAAGGAAGAACCGAAGCGAGGCACGCAACGTCACAACCGCGTCCACGCCATGGCTCTGGCCGGCGACAGACTGTATACGATTCATCAGGATGGCCGCCTCAAAGTAATGTCAACTTCGAACGGTCAAGTTATCAACGAGACCTATGTTCAGCCGCCTGCCTGGGACGGGCTAGCCATCGCAGAGAGTCGCATTTACGTCACCACGCAAGGCGGCGAGTTGGTCTGTCTCGGTGATTAGACGTCAGCCTGCACCGCAGTGAAGCATGCCCGATTGATCGGCGTTTGTTTTCACCGTCGTTCCGATCGCGATCGGAACCAATGACCGCCAGGGTAATCAAGGTGTTGGGGGTCAAGGGGCCTACATCGTCCTGCACTCGTAATGCAGGGCGAATGCCCGAGATTCGCAAGTTCATAACACCCCGCCGGCCTGTGAGACACGCCATGATCGTCGGCGACGGTGCATTTCATGCCCCTTGCAATACGCAGACCCCGCTTGGGAATCCGTTGGACTAAGGCCGCATTGTAAGCTACTCATAGTACAGGCTATCAATTCTTCGTGGAAGTGAAATCCTGTTTGGCAGAGTCTGCTCGCAATGACAAACGTCGAAGACAACCAGAAACCAGCCGATGAGCGTCGAAGTAATCAGCGTGTGACATACACGGCAATCCTTGGATTCAAGGAACTCAACGGTCAGAAGATCCCTCCTAATCCTTCCAGACCGAACGCCACGGGCCAAAACCTGTCACTGGGCGGGATCTGCTTCCAAACCAAAAGACGCCCCAAGTCCGAGCTGTTGATTCTCTATCTGCCCGATGGATCTCGCGCGGTTTCTCGCGTGGTAAGCATTACGCAAGATGCCGATTCGTTGAAGTATTCCAGTCACTGCAAAGTCGTGCGATGGTTGCCCGATGGCGTGACAACGATAGAACTACCGAATTCCGAGCCGGTGAATTTGCCTGTGACACAAGGCGACCAGTGAAAGACGTCACAGGACTCGAGCCAACCGTAACCTGGTCTGAGAAATACGATATGCGGGCAATAAGCCGCTTGAGAGAGGACACAACGTTGAAAGCTCAACCCAGTCGAATTCTCGTGGCAGAAGACAATAGAATTTTCGCCAACGCACTGTGTTTCAACCTGGAAGATGCCGGGTTTTCGGCGACCGTTGCACTTGACGGGGGTGAGGCATTGCACCTGGCCCAACAGAGTCAATTCGATCTCATAATCGCGGATTACCAGATGCCAAAGATCCTGGGCACGGATCTCTGCCGCCGCCTTCGCCAGGATATTCGCTATGCTCGCACGCCGATGATGCTCATGTCCGCCTTTGAGGATTTCAAAGTCGTCGAGTTATTCGAAGACTTTGAGCTGCTAGAAGCGATCTTCGTCAAACCGTTCAGCATGGAAGAAATGGTGAGCCGGATTCGAGAATGTCTGGCTAGCTGTTCGAGCGCCGCGGCCTCGCCGTCGTGACAGGCGGTTCTTGTGATTTGCGAAGCAAATCCACCGTCTGGCGGATGAACTCACCATGAACAACGATCGCCAACCCCAATGGCCGATGTACGGTACGCTCTTCGATGGGCGTGACCGTTTTTGTCGTCTCCCGGTGGTGCCCAATGACCAATCCAACAATGATGGGTTGTCGCGTTTGCTTGTCTGGGTGCTTGCCGCTACCAAGCAGCACTGGTGCCCCGCTATCACCTCCAAATGTGCTTGAGTCCACTAAATAGGTTTTGTTGTGATTGATTGGCATCAACGGAAAACTTGCCACCGTACCTTGTCGGAGAACGGGGAAGCCGGCGCTGTTGGCCTCCAACTGTGCAGGATAACCGGGAATCCATACTTCATTGGCACAGACGAGTTTGCCTTTCTTGATCATTGGCTCGCCGGCAATCTGATCTAAATCCAGCGCCGTGATTGATCGTTCCGACGGCAGCTGGAATCTAATTGCGGCAACATCGACATCCGAGTGTCTAACCCACAGCGGTTTTTCTGCCGAACGAATTCTGAGTGTCACTTCGTCGCGAAGAAAAGTGCCATCGCCGCGCTTTTTTCGCAATACGATGTGACATTCGTCGCCGGACATCTTCTCAAAGACGTGTGCGGCTGTGAGTAAGATCAATTCCTGCTGTCCCACGTCGGACTGTGCCGGTGCGCCGATGATGAAGCAGGTAGCCGACGAACTCTTGTTGGCAATCTTGAACGTCGCACTCATCACAGCAGTGACAGATTCGTCTGCGCTTGCGGCGGTTGTGGCCAAGAACCACAGAAACAGAAACGACTGAAGCCGTAGCATATGATGCACCTTGCTTGTTACGTCGCCCAGAGCTTGAGATCATCGGGCAGGAAGTTGGGGTCGATCAGCGCATGTAACGTCAAGCATCACTGGGCCGGCGGCACTGACTTTCCACTTGAAACCGGCCCGACCGATCGCGTACGCCTCCACTGTACACTCCGGGTGAGTTGATTTGAACTGCGCGATGGTGTCGTTGCACACGGCCGTGGACGAATCGTCTACTCCTGCGGGTTTAGCAAGTCGATTAGAGGCTTTGGACGCCAATGCCAACTTGCCCAACTCTGCGGCGAGTCACCGTTTGCATCTCGAATCGTCTTGTTCGCGCCTGCTGTCAAGAGTAACCGAATTGTTTTCTTCTTAGCGTACGCGGCCGCACGGTGCAGTGGAGTTTCACCACGCGTGCGCACATCCCGCCAAAAACCCAAAGTCTTTACGCCGGGGAATGTACGTCGATTCGGGTCAGCTCCATGTTCGATGAGAAGTTTGACCACGGCGTGTCGATCGCCGTCCGGCTTGGCCAAGCAGTTGTGAAGTGGCGTCTCGCCGGTATGTTCCTCGGCAGCATTTGGGTCCACTCCGCCTTCGAGTAACAAACGTACACAGTCCGCATTGTTCATGTAGGCTATCCCAGCGAGCACAGACGCTCCGCTCTCGTTCGTCTGGCGATTTGGATCGGCTCCCTTTGACAGCAGATATTCGACGACGGATGGTGTGAATGTCAGTAACGGTCCCATCCCATGCTCATCTGTGCTGTTCACATCGGCCCCAGACTCGATCAGTTCTCGAACGGTGGCAAGATCACCTTTGAGGCTGGATCGAACAAGTTCCGGTGAATTGTGAGCCATGTTTTTAGCCGTCAATTAGTGCGTTCAAATTTCAGCCAAACGCGTCACATGAGAAGGTTTCCGCTGAGCGCCATAGTCATTCAAGTTCACGGGGTTTGATGCTGCCGAGCGAAGTTAGCCCACCCGCATCTTCTCTTCCCACTCCGCTGCATCCTTACTTGTTAGCTGGATCTATTTGTTTCTCTATCATCAGGGCCGATGATCTCCGCGAAAAGCGGTTCGCCATCGGTTTCGAAAGAGTATTCGTCCTTAGCTCATTCTCGACAACTAACGCGGATTATTCACGAACAGACATGCAAAAGACATAAGGCATTCAATGAAAGGGAGTTGCGGTCATCTTGCCTAAAACACCGCACAAAATCGAATCCACGCTAGCCCGACGCGCGAGCGAGGGAGTCACGCGTTTCCCTCGCGCGCTTTGAAGTTGGGTATTTCGACTATTG
>NYXM01000040.1 GCA_002685655.1 Planctomycetaceae bacterium | reverse complement strand
TTATACGCAGCGATGCCCAGCCGACGGGCGTCTTCGTTGAAGGCTTCGACGACCAGTGGGCGTTCAATAAAGACGTTGAACCGGCTGCTATTGAGGTGGTCCATTCCGATAGGACGCTTCTGGTTTCCAATCAGCAAGGTGCCCAGGATCGGCAACTCCTTGAAACCAATGTACATGTCCTTCATCTCGCCGCTGTCCGTCGTGTTCAAGTCGAACTGCATGCGGTACAGCATCGTCTCGAACAGATCGCCTTCAAACTTGAGCCGAACACGGCGAAAAAAGATGCGGTCTTCCGGATCGGTCCCAAAGTTGTCCCCGGCATCGGGGTGTTCAAAGAATCCAATACCGGGGCTATCGTTGGTGAAGTTCCAGTAGTCAAGATGAATACGTCCGTTGATCTTCAGCGAAGGCTTACCGGCCGAGCCGACCTGTTTCTTGGCCTCCGCTTGTGCGTCTTGCTCCCACACGCGCTCCAACTCGGACAGACGGTGGTGAAACGAATCCAATGTGCTTTCCCGAGCGTGCGCCGGGAACATGCGTGCCTGAGGTGCCGCTTCCAATTGCTGAATGCGGCGTTCAGCTGCTTCCAGACGTTCAAAGAGATGCGGCTCGTAGGGAGCTGATGAGAAGCTCTGTGCGTGCGTAGCCGTTATGCATGCTAGCGTGGAGAGCGCCCAAACAAGCAGCATGGCTGACGAAGGCAACGCGACGCGTAGAGACATACCGTGAGCCCTTGCAGAGTCGTAGAATGAGACACCGCCAATTCAATTCTTGCGGTCTTATTGATTGAATCGGATGTGACGGAAAACGGGATTATTAAGAACTGATCAAGTGTGACGATTATGGCCCGTGCCGGTCATCAAAATCGCGACAACCCGGATAATCGTCAAACTGAGGTGCCCGCTCGTCTGGCGATCTCCGTACCTGACCAGTCGCCGAGAGTGTGCCGTGACAGCGGCCAATGGGGGGGAGTTTCCGGTGGAGAAGTTGAATAAGATGGTATTGGCATTTCTTCAACCATTTTGACATTAGGAGCAGTTCGTGTCGTTTCCTTGTTGTCGGTCCTCATGGGCTGCTTGCGTCGTAAGCCTGATATGTTCAGCTGTTTCGAGCGTGGCACCGCAGGCGGAGACGCTTGCCCAATCGGCCCAAGAATCCAGTTTTAACGCGCCCACCGCGAACAGGCCGCCCAACATCTTGTTCATTATGACGGATCAGCAACATGCCGACATGATGAGTTGCACGGACAATCCGTACCTGAAGACTCCGGCGATGGACAGCTTGGCCCGAGCCGGCGTCCGCTTCGCGAATACCTATGTAACGAACCCTGTCTGTGTGCCCAGCCGGATCAGCATGGCCACCGGCGTGATGGCGGGAAGGTTGGGTGTGTTCAACAACGGAATGAAGGCAAACGTCCCACGCGACGTAGATGCCAACTCGCTAGGCAAGCTGATCAAGAGCGCGGGCAACGACACCTTCTACGGCGGGAAGGTCCACATGTGTCCCGAATTGAACCCGTCTGACGCTGGCTACGACGAGTACTTCCGAGATCAGCGCGACGCGTTGCCGAGGGCCTGCATCGCGTTTATCGAGAGAGAGCGAGATAGGCCGTTCTTTGCCGTGGCGTCATTTATTAATCCTCACGACATATGTTTTGCATATCGCGCCTACAAAGGTAATTCGCCCAATAATAGTTCGAGCGTTGAGCATCTCTATCGGCAGGCATCGGCGATGTCGTTGGACAAGCTGCCGCCACTGCCCGATAACTTCAGGATTCCGTCGCCCGAGGCCGATGCCATCACAATCTATTCCAGGCCTCATGCGGTAACGCCCGCCATGACGATGCGCAAAGATTACGACGAACGGGAATGGCGAATCTATCGCTGGATCTACTGCCGTCTGACCGAACAAGTTGACAGGCATATAGGACAGATCCTCGATGCCCTGAAGCGAAATGGAATGGAGGAAGAGACACTGATCATTTTCACCAGCGATCACGGCGACATGGACGCCTGCCACCGGTTGGCATCAAAAGGCCGCTTTTACGAACAGTCAGTTCGTGTTCCGTTGCTGATGAAATACACAGGTACCATCGTCCCAGGCAAAGTGGATGACAAACACCTGATCTCCAGCGGTCTCGATATCCTCCCGACGTTGTGCGACTACGCCGGAGTTGCCGTGCCAGAAACGTTATTAGGCAGGAGTTTGCGGTCAATCGCCGAAGGTAAACGGGTTGACGCCTGGCGTCCGTACGTGGCTACCGAGAATCACACGGGGCGCATGATCCGCAGCAAACGCTTTAAGTACTGCGTATACAACGACGGAGAAGTCCGTGAATCCCTGGTGGACATGAAGAACGATCCTGGTGAAATGAAGAATCTGGCCTCGAAACCCGAATACGAAAACATGTTGATCGAGCATCAGAGGTATCTCGAACATTGGATCGAAGAATCCGGAGACAGGGAAGCCAAGTCATTTGCCGTGATCGTCAATCGCGTTGATATCGGCACCAAGTTTCAACAGTAGCTTGACGGCCTCAATCGTCTCGTCTTCAGTTCCGGCCGCTTCGTCGCCGTTGCCCAGTACACCAACGCCGACCGTTGCCAGCAGTGGCGTTTCGTCGCCGCGCGGCGTGGAAATTGGATCCGCTTCGGCTGCGAGTAGCGATTCAATGATTGCCGTACTTCCGTTCCAACGTGAGCTATTCGTAAGGACATGAGTTCGTTTCTTGGCGTCTCGACCACCATGACGCCACGACTCGCTCGACTGAGGTAGTTGCAGCGAGTCTCCCACCACGAGAATTCTGGGTCGTGGGTCAGTTTGAATCAACCGATTGCAGGAAGGTGTCGGGAGTCTTTTTCGGCCAAGAGATTGCAGGAAGGCGTCTGGAGTCTTCTTCGGATGACAGCGTACGAGTTTTGGGCGAGCTTTGGCCGAAAGAGACTCCCGACCCCTTCGATCACAGGCAAATTCTGGGCGTTACTCTTCTTCTTGCGTTCACATACGCTATAATTGAAGTTCACTTTACGATATTCTTTGAGCGAAGATCGATCGTGGAATGGGCCAGTCCCCCCCCTCGATCGTGACGAGCGAGGCGTGCGCGATGCGAGACAGGACGACCGGGCAACCGTCGGCGCTAGAAAAAAACGCTGTTGCTGAATGGCGATCCTGGCTGACTTCGATCGCTGCAGGTTATTTTCTTTTCGAGACGCTGACGGGATTGGCCATTTGGTTGCTGCCGTTCAGTCAATTGGCCCAGTTCTCGGTGCTGCTCCATACCGTGATCGGTTTCGTCTTCTTGCTGCCGGTGATCTGGTATATGGCGCGGCATTGGTGGGTGCGACGAAAGGGGAACTTCAGTCATTACCAATTGCTGGGATACATCGCGGCCGCGCTTGTGGCTGTTTGCATCGTGAGTGGTCTGGTCGTAACTTGGCAAGGTGTAGTCGGTCCGAGGATGGACTATGTCTGGGATCTCGTACACCTGGTGACGGGAATTGGCTTGGCGGTTTTTGTTGTCGTCCACGTGGTGACGGTTGTCATTCGTAAAGTCAATAACCCGGATGCCCGCCAGCAACTTCTCACTGCTCGGCGTGCATTCTATGTACGAAGTCTCGTTGGATGTGCGAGCTTGTTGGCGCTTTGCGGACTGTTGATGGCCGTCTATACCGAGCCTGGCCAGGACCGCAGTTTTCCGGACGACTACAACTGGCGATTCGGCGAAGACCGACCGTTTGCTCCCAGCCTGTCCACGATCGATCATTCCCAATGGACGGATTCCGTTCGGCAGAAAGTTGTCGAAGCGGTTGGCGACGAACATCACGAGGTTGTCTTGACTTCACTTCAGGACAATGCCAATGCACAGGGAAGTCTCTTTGAGCAGATGCGTGATTGTACCGCCAACCTCGATCTCGACGAAGAGCAGCGCGAAAAGCTCAAGAGCGTTTTCGCCGACGCCGCGGCAACCATGAAACAGGCTGGGGCGCTCCAAGCAGAGAGTTTGGCGGGATCCGCAAGTTGCGGAACGAGCGGATGCCACACTCAGATCTACGAAGAATGGTTGCCAAGCGCTCACCGCTATTCTTCGATGGACGACATGTTTCAACGCGTCCAGACGCTGATGTCCAGCGAAACATCACCGGAGCATACGCGGTATTGCGCCGGCTGCCATGATCCGATTTCTTTGTTCAGCGGCGCGAAGAACTCTGGCAACATTACGTTGAGCGCCGCCGGTGCGGACGAAGGCATTTCCTGCCTGGTGTGCCACAGCATTACTCAGACGGACGTACAGGGTAACGGCAACTACACCGTTGAACCGCCCTCGCGATATGTGTACGAGCAGCACGAAGGAAAGCTGGCAAAGTTCGTTAGCGACTTCCTGATTCGCACGTATCCACAACACCACATCACGTCCTACTCGCGACCGCTTTACAAGACAGCTGAATTCTGCGCGGCCTGCCACAAGCAGTACCTCGATAAGGAGGTCAATACGGACATCGGCAAAGTGCAGGGCCAGAACCAATACGACAGTTGGAAGAACAGCAAATGGCATCACGAGGGTGACCCAACCAAGACGATCAACTGTCGCGAGTGCCACATGCCGTTGTCTGAGAGCGATGATCCGGCTCGTGGCGATGCCACGGACTACAACCGTCTGCCGAACGATCGCCTGCACCGTAGCCATCGCACGCTGGCCAGCAATCAGTACATTCCAGAACTTCAGAAACTGAAGGGACACGAGAAACACGTGCGCCTTACGAAGAAGTGGTTGCGGGGTGAGATCGAGATCCCCGAGATCGCCGATAAATGGACCAGCGGCCCGGTAGTTCGCATGAAGGTCATGGCCCCCGAGGAAGTCTCGTCCGGCGAACAACTCTCGGTGCAAGTCGTCCTGACGAACAACAAGACGGGCCATGACTTTCCAACGGGCCCGCTCGATATGATAGAAAGCTGGATCGAGCTTAAAGTGACCGACGACGCGGGCAACGAGATCTACCACAGAGGTGCCGTCGGCGAGGACGATCGAATCCAAGATGCGCCGGTCTGGTTTAAGGCAGATGGTTTTGATCGCCAGGGTAAGTTGATCGATCGCCATAACCTATGGGATCTGGTCGGCGCCAGTTACAAACGCTCCCTTTATCCAGGCGTTACGGATAGTGTTGCGGTACAGTTTCAATGTCCGTCCATGGCACGAGGTCGAGTTGTCGACAACGGTGAAAAACAATCGCCAGGACATCGGTCACAGAGTTTCGTGGTACCCACACCGACGGATGCGCCAAGCACTGAGTTGTTGGTCGAAGCGATACTTTGGTATCGCAAAGCTAACCCTGAGTTTCTCAACCGTGTTTACGGAGAAGCGGCGGGCGTCCGGTCGCCGGCCAGTGAAATGACGCGTGCAACCGCTCGTATCAGGATTAATGGTGATGGCACGACGTCGGCTGAGTAAGCGTCACCTGTTAATGCTGCGATGGGGCGTGCCGTGCATCTTGGCAGCACTAGTTCTCAGTTACGTTGCCTTCCTGGGCACGATGCGAAAAGACCCTTCGGCACCGAATGCAGACGGAACGATCGGTGGTTTGACAAGCGTCCTCGATCGTGATATCTCGCCCGAGATGGTGCGTTTTTCGTTCGACGACGTGACGAAAGAGACCGGCATTCGGTTCAGGCATTTCCCCGCCACCCGCCAGTCGCTCTTGCCAGAGGATATGGGGTCGGGTCTCGCGTGGGGTGACTACGATGGTGATGGTGACCCGGACTTGTACCTGGTCAATTTTCACGGCACGGTTCGTGATCCCATTTCCGCGGAAACTGAAACTGGACGTTGCGCCCTCTACCGCAACGATGGCGATGACCGCTTTGTTGACGTGTCGAAACAAGCCGGTGTCGATCGGGCTCTGTTCGGTATGGCGGCAGCTTGGGGGGATTACGATGACGACAACGATCTGGATCTGTACATCACCGCCTACGGGCCCAACGTGCTGTTTCGCAACGATGGCAACGGCTCGTTTACAGACGTGACCGATATCGCCGGTGTCGGCGACGATCGGTTCAGCGCCGGATGTGCCTGGGGCGACTACGATCGCGATGGACGTATTGACCTCTACGTGTGTACATACGTCCGGTTCGAGTATCGCGACGAAGATCGGAACGGTTCAGCACAAGTGCGAGACGAGGTCAACCCGTATACGATCAATCCTTCATCTTATCCAGCCGATGCGAACATTCTCTATCACAACAATGGCGACGGTACTTTTACCGATATCGCCGAGCAGGTCGGTGTGGAGGATGCTAAGGGCCGGTCACTAGGTGCCGTTTGGTTTGACTTCGACAACGACCAATGGATCGATCTGTACGTTGCCAACGACGTTTCCGCGAATGCCGTCTATCGCAATAAAGGCAATGGGATGTTTGAGGATGTTGGTGCCCAGTCCCTGGCGGCGGACTATCGTGGTGCGATGGGATTGGCCGTCTGCGATTACCAGAACGACGGTGACCTTGATCTCTTCGTTACCCACTGGGTCGCCCAGGAGAATGCCTTCTATGAAAACATGTTCTCCGACCTTGCGGAGATGTCGGCTGGCAACGAGCAGGATCGTCCCGTGTTCTTCGCAGACAACTCCGATTCCGTGGGATTGGGGCAGCTCTCTCTAAACATGGTTGGCTGGGCCGCCGGTTTCGCTGACTTCGACAATGACGGCCATTCTGATCTGTGGGTGGTCAACGGCAACACCTTGCAGATGGCGGACGACCCGACACAACTCGCACCGCAACGCCCACACGTCTTTCGTCAACAACCGCCTCGTGGCTTCTTTGAGATTGGCAGACAGGCATGTCCTCGGCTGGGCGAACCGATCGTCGGCCGCGGCGGAGCGCACGCCGACTACGATGGCGACGGCAGACTGGACTTGGCGATCATGGTTCACGGTGGGGAACCGATCGTTCTGCGAAATACATCGTCTGATTCCGGGCATTGGATTGGAGTGCGGCTGCGACAGCAGGGTGGCAACACGTCCGCACTAGGCGCACGTGTGGCGATCCGCATTGGGGATCGCGTGCAAACAGCTCAGGTCGGTGCCGATGGATCGTATCTTTCTCAGAGCCCCACGGATCTGCATTTCGGACTGGCTGACACTCAAACCGTGGACGAAATCACGATCCACTGGCCCGATGGCGATGAAGATCGCTATGAGAACGTTGCGTGCGATCAAGTCGTGCAGTACTCGCACAGCATGTCAACTGTCGACCTGCAGCCCATCGCCAAAGAACAGGAGGGCAATCAGCCGTAGGCTTGGACAAGCGCCGCAAACCGCAAGGAGTTGACGTCGGCGATCATGCCTCTGACTAAAAGGACAGAAGTAGCTGCCAGATGAACGCATTGCCGAGGGCATCCATCTCCTGCCAAGTTTTCTGGCAGACGTCCTCGTCGCCTTCGATTGTGCCGATTTCCGCTTTTTTCTTCCGCCACGCATAGCACTCGCCCGGCTGCGGCTTTTCCTCGGATGGAGCTGCCAGGAATGTGCCAGGCTTTGCATCTGTGGGCAACGGTCGCGGGCCGCCCGCAGTCAAGCTACCTCCGCTGTGGCCGCGCGAGTAGACACCGTGTTCCAGCGTCGTTTCGGTCATCACACGCATGTTCTCGACTGTCGCATCGTTCTGGACGATTGCGCTGGCGTCCATGATGTAACCGCCGTCTTGAGCAATGCCTTCGATCAGTTCCAGGCAACGCTTGCGAACGTCTGCCGGCTCGCCCAAGGAAAGCAAGGTGTTCGGCACCCCACCACTCAAGCAGAACTTGTCGCCCAGGGCGTTCCGTGTCTTGTAGATGTCGCCCTGGTCGAGGTGGTATACGATACTCCGGTCGGGCAGTTCGGCAAACGATTCGAGATGATGGTCCCAGCTTCCTTCTGCATAGAACAGCGTTTGCAG
Organism: Planctomycetaceae bacterium; assembly: GCA_002685655.1. Next base: position 10,822 of record NYXM01000040.1, on the reverse strand, counting down.
ACCTTCGGACCAGAGGTCCTGAATGATCGGCTTCAGCGTCGCCCAGTATATGTTCTTGAAGATTTTTGGTGAGACGAACGGAACGCCGCCACGATGCATCCAAAGGCCAACCGGCACGTTCCTGTCCGGATCACCGGTCGTCTTGGCTACGTACGCCAGATGCGGCGCGAGTGCCTCGCAGGCCGCAAGAACTTTTTCAGGACGCTCGAACAGATCGTCAACCAGCCCCAGGTAGCCTCGCATTTTGTCAGCGATGATGTCCAATGGGGCCTTCAAAATCCCGGCGATGGCCGAAACGGTGCCACACTCCGTGCGCAATCGCTCTACCTGTGGGCCGAACGCCGTGAAGTACTGCATCATAGCCATGCCCGTCTTGACCAACGCCAGGTTGTTTTCGACCGTACATGGTTCACCGATCGGCACCAACTGCGCGGCAACACGAGGTAGCCAGACGTTGTACAAGAAGCCTGTCGGATCCTCGATCAGCGCGTCGTACTCGTCGGGCTGCATGAACGCATTGTTCTGCGGCGGCTCGCGGGACTGAAAGCCGGTATCGGCCGGGATGTCGATTCCGGGAATGGCGTAGTACTTCAGCCCCATCGACTGCGCGAGCCCCGTCCAGACGTAGACCATGTTTGCCACAACTGCATCCCATTCGAAGTCCGACGCGCACTTGCAGGCGGCGTCAAACGCGATCTGATAGTTGTGTGTGAGTTCCTGGCAGGTGTTTCCGGAATACACTCCGGTGAACTCGGCAACGAAAGGTCGAATCGGAATGCGATCCGGCATTTCGTTACGCATCGCCGTCGTATATCTGGCGAAACGCTCCGCGTACCGAGCCGCTAGATCATCCGACACCGCCAAGTCAACAGTTGTACTCATGAAAGGACCCCCGATCGTTTCGTTTGTTGTTTCCGATTCAAAAGGGCGAGATTGCGTACGCAGTCATTGCGCGAACATTTTCCAACGGCGTGTCACGCGGCACTTCACAACCTGCACCGACGATGAAGCGGTCGCCGGCTTGGCGATGGCATTCAGCAATCGAAGCCGTGACCGACTTGGCGTTGGCGTTACGTAAGTCCCGGACTGGGTCGATATTTCCCAGCAGTATCTGATCAGGCCCCATGGCTCTGCGCGCCTCATCGACAGGTGTGAAGTAATCCAAGTCGACAATCTCGCATCCCAAACGCCCCATGCCTTCGACAATCGAGGCTGTGTTGCCGCAGATGTGCAACCGGACAGCCGCACCCATGGCTTGAATTCCGTCCACGAGTTTCTTCTCGTAGGGCCAGACAAACTCAGTGTAGAACTTGGGCCCGATCAAAGAGGCGGCGGCATCGCCGATGCCAACGATATCTGCGCCCGCGTCCACCTGGGCTCGAGCGTAACGCAACGCCATCTCCAAAGTGAAGTCGAACAGTCCGCGGACGAACGCGGGATCGTCGTAGAAATCGAGCATCAACGTATTGATTCCTCGCAGATCCGCTGCTTCTGCACAGGGCCCTTCGACCCAACCCATAATCGCTTTCTCATCGCCAACGCGCTCCTTCATTAGTTTCAGGGCGTGGACGGCATCATGCATTCTTCCACCACCAAGCGGATCGGGGATCTTCAATTGTTCGAGCGATTCTTTGTCTGCCAGCAGCGCATCGCTCTCGATGATCGCAGCGGGCTGGTCAGCGTAGAATTCGACTTTCGCGCCGCAGTCAGACGCTTCTCGAGCGGGATCGGACATGTTGCAGACGATATCAAAATCGAACTGCTCCGCTGTGCGAATCTGGGCCTCGGCCAGTACGCGAAAGTCCTTGACGTATTCACCGTACTTAACGCCGATCTGATCGGCGCAAAACATCATCACGACCGGCATCAGCGGCAGCCGGTCAACCGGTTCGCCTTGCAAAAATGCTAGGACTCGTTCGCGACCATTTATCATCTTGTGGTGTGAACAATGGGGATGTTGATCTGGTGACATCTGTTACGAACTATAGCAACTAGATGACTTCGAGCCAAACCAACCATCGGTGTCGGTGGACCGCGAGCGATTCCTGTACCCCTGATCGGTCGCTTTTCGCTTGCGGTACTAGTCAAACTAGACCGTAGTTGTGTAGTATACGGGTCGCTGCGCTGGATCGCTAGCGAGGTTGTGCCTCGGACCGATGCGAGCTATCGCTCGGTTGCGGCGATCCGCTCCCCGACCAACCTGCGGTCGGTGCCCGTCGCTTAAAACTTGACTCATTTGTACAGATAAACCTGATACAAGCTTTCTAGCCCCGCACCGTCTCAGGATCATATCCAAGGAGCATACCATGAAAAGACGTGATTTCCTCCGTACGTCGGCCGTGGCGGCCACAGCCGGGATTGCGGCACCCTATTTTGTCTCCTCACGAGTATTGGGAAGTGGTGACCAGACCGGTGCCAACGACAAGGTGAACGTGGGGATCATTGGGCTCGGTGGCCGTGCGCGAGGCATTGCCAAGACATGTCTACAGATTCCTCAGATGCGAGTTGCGGCCGTCTGCGATTGTTTCGGTCCGCGCTGCGGCCAATTCATCGATGCCGTCGGCAAGGACCAGAAGTGGGCGGCCTACGAAGACTTCCGCGAGATGATTGACAAAGAGAAACTCGACGGCGTGATGGTCGAAACGACGACTCACGCGCGGGCCTGGGTGACGACTCTCGCGATGCAAGCGGGCATGGACGTTTACATTGAAAAGCCGATGTGCCTGACGATCGACGAGGGGCGCTATATGGTCGAGGCGGCCCGCAAGTACGGTCGCGTCACTCAAGTCGGAACACAACAGCGCTCCATGCCGATCAATAACTGGGCGAGTGACCTTGTCAAGAACGGCGCGATTGGGACTGTCCACACGGTGCTCGCGCCGAACTTTGTTGGTCCCGATATTTGGACGGACCTCCCGGCCCAACCGCTTCCCAAAGGAGGGAGTGAAGGCTGGTGGGATCTCTGGACGAATCAAGCGGAGTTGCGGCCGTATCACCCACAGGTCCATCGTAATTGGGCGCGTTGGTGGTCGTACGACGGAGGCGGTCGCTGCTACGGCGTGACAGGATGGGGTGCTCATTCGTACGACCAGATCCAACGTGCATTAGGCACCGACGAAACCGGTCCCGTCCAAATCTGGCTCACAGAACCGGTGAAGTCGATGCCGACGGGCAAGTACGACAACCCAAAGGGCAATCCGGATACCGGCGTCGACTACCGTGGTTTGGCACAGCCGGTCGTCGGGCCGAGGGCAAAAGTCCGCATGAAGTTCGCCAGTGGGACTGAGCTGCGACTTGACCTTGACGGCGACTGGGGGCCGGGGCTTGGAGCCATCTTCATCGGCGACAACGGAAAGATCGAAATCAATCGGAACAAGATCGCCAGCAATCCGAAGGAACTGGTCCAGTCGTCTGATAATCCAGGCCCGAATCAGAAACTCGAGACGCAATACCATATCGAAAACTGGATCGAGTGCATCAGGACTCGTAAACGCTGCAATGCGGACATCGAGTACGGTCAGCGAGCATCGACGCTCTGCTATCTCGTCAACATCGCGCGTGACGTCGGCCAGCTCGGCAAGAAGCTGAATTGGAACCCGGACGCCGAACGCTTTACCAATTGTGACGAAGCAAACCAGATGCTGTCGCGACCACGGCGAGAAGGGTATGAACTGCCGGTCTTGGGTTAGTGCTTTCATGCCAAAGCGCAAAGAGCGCAAAAAGGGTCAGGAGTCTTTTTCGGCGAGCTATCGCAGATAGAATCGAGTTTGGCCGAGACAGGCTTTTGACTCCATCTCACCCAGCAACAGAATGAGTTCACCATGTCTTCGCGGATGTCATACTTAGTTCTGTTGCAGCTGGCCTGCTGTGTTATCGCAGCGTCGGCCGAGAAGTTGGACGAGAGTCCCGCCACCGGCAAAGAGTGGGGGTATCGCCCCGCAGCGGGCGCAGTGTCGGCCGTGAATCCGCCCAGTTTCAGCTGGCGCCCCGATCGTCAGGTCACTGCGTGGGAAGTCGAGTGCGGCCGTGAAACAGGCCTCACATCGATCGAGTACCGCGCCGATGACATCGAGATGAACGTCCATTGTCCGCCGAGAGTCTTCGCGCCCGGCAAGTACACTTGGCGTTATCGTGGTGTGACCGAGAAAAGCGCGAAGACCAACTGGAGTCGTTCGCGGACATTCACGATCAGTGAGAACGCCGTTGAGATGCCGCTGCCACCGCGCAAGGAACTCCTCGCTCGCATCCCCAGATCTCATCCACGATTATATGTCCGCCCGGAGGAGTTGCCTCGACTGCGTTCGTTGGCCCAAGGTTCGATGCGGACGCAGTTCGAAGAATTAGTGAAACAATGTGACCGGTTGGTGGCCAAACCACCGCCCACTGATGAGCCTCCCAAGTATGGGCCGAGTATAGTTCGCAACAGCGACGCGTGGCGGAAGATCTGGTGGGGCAACCGCACGTACACGACTAAGGCGTTGGACAGTGCCGCGATTCTAGCGTTTACGCGACAACTCGGCGGAAAAGAGGAATTTGGACAACTCGCCAAACGAATTCTGATGGATTGCGCAAAGTGGGATCCCAAAGGGGCAACGGGGTATCGCTACAACGACGAAGCGGGGATGCCTTACGCATACTACTTCGTCCGGACGTACACGTTTGTCCATGACCTGCTGAGCGAACCGGAGCGGGAGGTCTGCCGCCGCGTAATGAAAATTCGTGGCGACGAGATGTACCGGCACCTTTACCCAAGACACCTTTGGCAGCCATTCTCTAGCCACAGTAATCGAGCATGGCATTTCCTGGGCGAAGTGGGAATCGCGATGCTGGACGAAGTCGAGGGAGCCGACGATTGGGTGTGGTTCGCGATGAATGTGTTCCACAATGTCTACCCGGTCTGGTCAGACGACGACGGAGGATGGCACGAAGGATTCGGATATTGGAACAGCTACGTTGGCCGCTTCACGTGGTGGGCCGATGTCATGCGCTCGGCGATGGATGTCAACGCCTACGACAAGCCGTACTTCTCGCGGATTGGATACTACCCCATGTACTTGTTGCCGCCGGGAAAAGTGGGTGCCGGCTTCGGTGATTTGAACGCAAACAGGAATGCGTCACACGCCGTGTCGCTGGTTACGCAACTCGCTACCCAAGCCGGCAATGGGCATTGGCGATGGTATGTCGAACAGATGGGAGGTCCGCGTCCCGTCTCCGGCTACATCGGTTTCGTTCGCGGTGCGTTGCCACCAGTTGCGGCAGAATCCCCCCACAACTTGCCTGCATCACGGCTCTTTCGGGGCATCGGCCAGGCGGTCTTGAACACGACGGTCGACGACGCGGAGAAAGACGTTCAAGTCGTCTTCAAGTCTAGCCCCTTCGGAACCCAGTCGCACGGCTACGAGGCGAACAATTCATTTTTGCTCTGGGCCTACGGTCAGCGGCTGTTGGTTCGCAGTGGTTATCGCGACAGCTACGGAACCGAGCACCACAAGCGCTGGATGTGGAGTACCAGGTCGGTCAACAACATCACCGTCGACGGACGTGGGCAGCTGGCGCACTCGGCGTCGTCCCGAGGCGACATCATCTCGTTCAAGACCTCTCCATCGATCGACATTGTGGCGGGCGAGGCAGGTGCCGCTTACCGCTCGGACTCCGGTAATCCGCTGCTCGACCGCTTCACACGCACGATTCTGTTCGTCAAGCCAGAACTCGTTGTCGTTTACGATCGTCTGGTAGCCCGGCGGGGCTCGACGTTCGAATATTGGCTGCACGCCACACAGCAATTTGCGGTCACGAACCAACACGATATCAATCTCAAAGTCAAAGATGTTGGCTGCGCAGTTTCGATCCTGGCACCAGAAGGCCTTGCATTCTCGCAGACAGACCAGTACGACCCGAACCCGCGACCTCGAATCACGCTTCGCGAATGGCATTTGACGGCTTCCACGCCATCCAAAGCAAAGACGGTGGAATTCGTGGCACTCTATCGACCCTATCGCGACGGTCATGAACCGCCGCGCGAGGAGAAGTTAACAAGGATCGACGGCGGATATGTTCTGACGGCAGATCTGACGGACGGTCAGGTCGTGGCGTTGTTACCCAACGATGATTCGGCATCACTCTCAGCCGTGGGAATCTCGTCCGACGGCGGAATTCTGGTTCAGCGGCGTAGTACGGATGGCTCTGTCGTTGCTACCTTGCAGCTTGACGAATAGCGACTGTTTGTCGTGGATTAACACTAGAACCGTACACAACAAAACCGTACACAAGGAGCTGTTCAATGTCAGACAAAGATCGACGGGAGTTTCTTAAGAGCGCAGCTGCCGGGACAGGCTTCGCGTTGGCTGCCACCGCTGCGATTGCCGAGACTCAGAGGAGTGCGAACGAACCTATTCGTGTGGGGTTGCTCGGCATGGGGGGGCGTATGCGGTCGCACATAACTGCCTTGGCGCAAATGGCCGAAGACAACGTCGAGATTGTCGCTATCTGTGACTGCGATCAAAGCAAACTCGACTCGGCAGTCGAGCGTTATCCCGAGTTGAAAGGTAAGAAGCTCGCGCTCTACAGCGACATGCGCAAGATGTTCGACGACAAGTCGATCGATGCGGTCAGCAACGCGTTGGGCGATCGTTGGCACGCACTGTCAACGATCTGGGCCTGCCAAGCGGGAAAAGACGTGTATGTCGAGAAGCCCGGCACGCATAATCTGTTCGAAGGCCGCCAAATGGTTGCCGCGGCGCGCAAATATAATCGCATGGTCCAGCATGGGACGCAGAACCGCTCGAGCCCGAACATCATGGAGGGGATTGCCAAATTGAAGGAAGGAGTCATCGGCGATGTCTACATGGCTCGGGGGCTCGACTACAAGCTGCGTGGCAATCTGGGCCGTGTCAATCCGAGCCCCGTGCCGAAAGGTCTGAATTGGGATCAGTGGCTGGGACCGAAGCCCAGTCGCGACTACAGCCAGTTCTGGCACCGGCGCTGGTACTGGAACCTGGAGCTTTCCAGTGGCTGCTTTGCCAACCAGGCAGTTCATGAACTGGATATCCTTCGCTGGGGGCTCGGACTGAACAGCCATCCAACCCAAGTGACAGCGACGGGTGGCAATTTCGTTCATGAAGATGACCGCACATCACCCACACATGTGGCGATCACCTATCAGTTTGAAAATGCAAAACCGATCGTCACCTATGAACATCGTTCTTGGTACACCAACAGCGAAGCCGGCTTTCGGGACCAGTACCCGTTTGTCCAGCCGAACTATCCAGTAGGGACGATCTTCTTCGGGTCCAAAGGTTACATGATCTTTCCCGACTACAGCAGCTACCACACGTTCTTTGGTCCCAAGAGCGAGCCTGGACCGAGCAAGGCAGATGAAGAGCACACAATGGCGGATTTGCCACATTTCCAGAACTGGGTCGCCGCAATCCGCGCTCGCGACCACAAGGTTTTACATGCCGACATCGAGGAAGGTCACAAGTCGATGGCGCTTTGCTTGTTGGCGCGTACTGCCTACCAGGTTGGCCGGCATTTGCAATTTGATCCGAAATCTGAAATGGTCGTGAGTGACGACGAGGCGAACGAACTGCTCAATGAGCCCGGCTATCGCAAACCATACATCGTGCCAGAACAAGTATAAGGTGAAGAAAAGCTGACCCTATCTTGCCCGGCACGTTGAAAGCGGGTCTCGTAATTCTGTAATCACGGGAGAAACTGAAATGAGGCAACTCCGCTTGGCTTCACTCATTTGTATGAGTTTGCTGCTAATGATTCATCCGCACGTCGCCGCAGCTCGTGCTGCCGCGGATGCGGACTATTTCGTTGCCGTGGACGGCAATGACGGTGGTCCGGGAACGAAAGAGCGCCCCTTTGCGTCGCTCGCTGGTGCGCGCGATGCCGTGCGCAAATTGAAGAAGCGCAATCTCGAAAAAGAGATCGTCGTGCTGATTCGCGGTGGCACGTATGTCCTACAGCAGCCAACGGTCTTCCAGCTTCAGGATTCAGGAACGGAAGCTCGTCGCATCACTTATGCGGCGCATCCGGGCGAACGGCCTGTGTTCAGTGGAGGGCGGGCGATCGAGAATTGGAGCGAAGGAGAGCGAATATGGAAAGCCACGTTGTCTGAGGTAAAGTCGGGGAAATGGTTCTTCCATCAACTCTTTGTGGACGACAAGCGTCAGCCAGCCGCGCGTGAGCCGGACGAGGGATTTTTCCATGTTGTGGCCACAGGGCCGGATGACCACACCAGCTTCCAATTCCGCGAAAACGATCTCCAACGATATTCGAATCTCGAGGACACGCGGATTGTCTTTCTACACGACTGGTCGACTTCGCGAGTGGGAATCAAGGACGTTGATGAGAAGACGCATATGGTGAGCTTCCTTGATCCGATCGGATCGAGTGGACACAGCTTCTTCCGCATTACTGGTTTTGAGCAACACCCACGATACTATGTCGAGCACGCACCAGAGCTGTTGGACTCGCCAGGAGAATGGTATCTGGATCGGAATCAAGGTGTGCTGTCGTATGTACCGCATTCTGATGAGAAGATTGGCCAAACAACGATCGTTGCTCCGGTTCTCGAACAGTTGTTGGTCGTGCGAGGTGACGTCGAGGCTGGTCTGCACGTCAAGAATCTCAGCTTTGACGGTTTGACGTTCTCGCATTGTGCAGCGCCGCGTCTACCATCCGGTTACGCCGGAGTCCAAGCCGGCTTTCACGAGCATCGGCCGACTGGCAGTGGTCCGCGCCGACGAGACCGGATGCCGGCCGCGGTTGTTTTGGAAGCGGCGGCTGGATGTCGTTTCGAGAACTGTCGTGTTTCTCACGTTGGTGGGACAGCGCTCAGTTTGCAGGGAAACTGCGAGCGCAACCGCGTGGTGGGCAACGAGATTTCCGATGCCGGTGGAAACGGGGTGATGGTTGGCGAGCCAAGTACCTCACCGAAACAACTCGCCAAGAACAACGTCGTTGCCAACAACCATATCCATCACTGCGGCACTACCTACTACGGCTGTGTTGGAATTTGGGGAGGCATCACCGAGGGAACCACTATCGCCCACAACGAGATCCACGACTTGCCCTACACCGGCGTTTCCATTGGCTGGATGTGGAACACAAATCCAACGCCATGCAACAGAAACGCGGTCGAATATAACCATATCCACCATGTCATGCAGACTCTATCGGACGGCGGGGGAATCTATACCCTGGGACGGCAACCCGGCTCGGTCCTACGCGGCAACTTGATTCACGATGTCCCACTGAACGCCGGGCGGGCGGAAAGCAATGGACTGTTCATCGACGAAGGAAGCTCGCAACTCTTGATCGAACAGAACACGATCTACAATATCGAACGTAGTCCTATTCGCTTTCACAAAGCCACAACCGATCTCGTCCGCAACAATGTGCTGGTTACGCCGTCCGGAATCCCACCGTTTCGCTTCAACGCGACGGACCCCGATTCCATCACGTTCGAGGCGAACAAGACAGCGGACGCAGAGACCTGGAAACCGCCCCAGCCTCACACAACAAAGGCTGGACTCGAGCCGGAGTATCGGCGTCTGCTGCCGTCGAGGTGACGTGACACGCCACGTGCCAAACTGGTATGGAGGGTTGCAGAGACATGACGGGACAGCAATGGCTGTCGCATCCGATGCGACCACGGGAACGGGTCTTGGCAGCGTTGGCCGGCCGCCCAATTGACCGGCCAGCCGCAATCTGCCCGACGTCAATCGCCACCGAAGCACTTATGGATCAAGTTGGCGCCCCGTTCCCTCAGGCACATCGCGAAGCAGAGTTGATGACGCGGCTCGCCGAGACCGCATACACGCACGTCGGGTTCGACTCCATCATGCCCGTGTTTTCAGTCGTACAGGAATCCGCCGCGCTGGGCTGCGAGGTTGAGTGGGCCGACAAGACAAATTGGCCCACGTGTACGGGATCATTGGTGCGTTGCGCGGACGAGATCCGTATCCCGGACGATGTGTTGAACAGGCCCGACATCCTTTGTGTCCTGGAGAGTATCGCCGAGCTCAAGCGACGCTGGGGCGACGAAGTGGCGATTATCGGCAAGACGATGGGACCGTGGACACTCGGCTATCACGTCTTCGGCACGCAACGGTTTCTGATGATGACGATTGACGAACCTGATGAAGTGAAGCAGAGTCTGGAAGCGCTCAAGGAGTTGACAGTCCAATTTGGTCTGGCCCAGATTGATGCGGGCGCCGATGTGCTGACACTGCCCGATCACGCCACCGGTGACTTGGTGCGAGCGGAATACTACCGCGATTTTCTTCAGGACATCCACACCGAGTTGTGTGGGCGGATTCCTTGTCCACTCATTCTGCACATTTGCGGCGCCACGGAAGATCGGATGCCCTACATTCGCGAGACCGGCTTCGACGCCTTCCACTTCGACAGCAAGAACGACGTTCGGCGCAGTTTGGAGGCCATTCAGGGGAAATGCCGATTGGTGGGAAACATCAATAATCCACAGACGCTCTTTTGCGCGACTGCCGATTCAGTTCGAGAAGAAGTGTGGCAAGCACTTGATGCCGGCCTTACGATGGTTGGTCCCGAATGCGCGCTGCCATTGGCTTGCCCAATGGAGAACCTGAAGATGATCCCGGAGACGATTCGCCAATGGTTTGCCGAACAGCAGGGGCCGGTCGCTGAGTGATCATCATCGAACGATCCGCCATCCTGTGACTGACTGAAAAAGGGGTCGGAAGTGAATGGCACTTAATCGACGTAAGGTTGCTGGTGGCAGTAGCTTGAATTGCTCTTCACAAGAAGGGCCTCACTTGGGATGAGTTTGAAG
>NYXM01000039.1 GCA_002685655.1 Planctomycetaceae bacterium | reverse complement strand
TGGTCGCTCAGCGGAGAAAGTGCAGGGTTGATCTGAAACCGTCGCGGCGGGCCCGAACTGGTTGTCTGGCCGAATTTGTTTGACGCAACGAGCCTCCAATAGTAATCTCTCTCCGGCTCCAAACGGCGCGTGTCACTTTCTAGAACGATCGCCCGGTCGTGCTCGTGAGGACCGCTGACGAAGACAGAGTCCTCGAAGCGTGGAGACTCCGAAACGACGACTGCGTGCTGCCGCGAACCGACGGCAGAACGCCCCGACTTTCGCCATCTGAACAGCAGCTTCCCTTTGGGCAACTGCGTTCCGTCAACCGGTGAAAGCGCAACCGGCGGCGGCGGTGGCAGGTCCAGCGCCGGCAACCACGATCGATACCGCGTCCCCATGGCACCCGCACTGGCAAAGTCGCACAGAAACAGTTCAGCATCACTCGCTGGCACGCGAACCAACAACCACGGCCGAAAACCGATTTCCTCGGTCGACTTTCGCTTCGCCAGCACGACTTGGTTGAGTCTTCTGAGGTCGAGCGTTGGAATTGCGTCCTCGTCGAACGTATTATGTCGCTGGTCGTAGGCCAAAAGAATCGGACCACGATACAAAGACACCTTTCCCGCGGCCTCATTGTCACCCACTACGAACCGCATTCGCATCGGCAGATCAACTTCGATTACGTCTCCCGACTGCCAGACTTGCTTCAGATCGAGATATTCTCCAGCAGCCACACTGCTGACCTGAGAATTACCGACCTTCACTGTCGCCCCGTCCGCCCAGGCTGGAATCCTCAGGCTAAGCAGGAACTCAGCCGGCTTTGTCAGCTTCAACGACAGCCGAATCCGGCCGCTCCTCGGATACTCAGTCTCCTGCAGAATCTCAAGTGAGTTCTCGTCACCCAACGGCATTGTGATCCGCGACGGGCCGTAGTAGTTCACGGCGATCCGATCACTGGAGCGCCCGACGGCCCACTCTGAGAGCATCCCTAACCCCCGCGGGCCGTTGACCGAGCAGCAGTTCAGCTCCGGAGTACCGGCTCGTGATTGAAATACGATGCTGTGTGCCGACGCCTTTCGGTCACCGTCCATCGGTGTGTCGTAAGTCCACCAGTAACCGGACGGATGCTGCGCACCCATGACTGCATTGAATGTTGCCAGCTCAAGTTCATCTGCGCATCGACTTTCCCCCGACAGTCGCAGGGCATCAATCGTGATGGCCTGCCAGGCGATTATGCAGCATGTTTCGATTGCCGTTGGTGCATAAGGATTGCCCGTTGCTCTCTCCCCCGATGAGAACCCGCCAGTGTTCCGGCGGTCCCATATTCGAATGCTCTGCCAATGGTGCATGAACGCTCGTTTGTAACGTTGGTCGCCCGTGATGCGATACAGTTCGACGAGTCCTTGCAGGTCATGCAGACTCTCCCACCGCGGACGCGGACTGCGATGGAACTCGACGCCCGCAATCCCCGTACGAAAATAGTCCCCCGCACGTTTCCAGTCGACTTCGATCTCTCGCATCATCTTCAAGTAACGATCTTCGCCGGTTCGTCGATACAGCATCCCCAGTCCGTGGATGATCGCCAGATTCATCTCGTCCGAACCCGCATCGAGCATCCTTCGATTCGAATCGAGGTAGGTTCTGCAAACGAGATCCGCCGCTTTGCGAGACGCCGCCAATGCCTCCACATCCCCGGTTCGGTCATTCCACATGATGAGTGCCTGCATACAGTGGTAATGTCCCCACAAGTCCCACTGCTCGAGCAGGCGCGTCTTCTTCGGAAACGGGCCGAGATAACCATCCTCCGCCTGACTGGCGATCAACTGTTGCACAACGTGACGCGTGGTCTGCTCAAGTCGCGGATCATCGCTCATGCGCAGCGCTTGAATTGCGGAGATCAGATACTTCCCCACGAACTCACCCGCCCAGGGAACAAGCTGAGGCTGTGGTCTCCGATCCCGAACGCGAAACATCTCCAGCATCCCTGGGTTTGCCAGCGGCGCTCGAATCAGCCAATTGCCGACGTTCGCACGGATACGTTCCCCTGGCACGCCACCAATCTCGAACGTTGCTGCACTGACACGGTCAAACGCCAGCGATCCTCTTTCCCGGTCTTCAGCACTCGCCGCGCACGCAAAAGCGATCGACCAGAGAAGACCAGGCAACGCAAATTGACGCAGACTGGGCATACCAAAACTCCTTCAATCACCGGGCCGAATTCGACAAACACGGTTTTGATGGTAACACGGCCTCTCCGAGCAAACTAGCATCGACGGCAGCCGAGCTAGGCTGGCAAGACGGCGAATGAGGGTTACCATGGTGTGCGTCCCATAAATCGTCGCCATGCTTGGCGGCGACAGGATGCCCAGTTGGATTGACTTTGGAAAGGGGTCGGGAACCAATAGTGCGAAGCACCCGAAGGGCCGTTCCGGGCTACTGGTTCCCGACCCCCTATCCGAACCGAAAGCCCATGACTGCCGCGAAACTCTCTCGAGGGTCCTCTCATGACGGCCACACGAACATCGATAAGTTGTTGCATTGCACTCGCCGTTACAATGCGTTTGGCAGTCGCGGGTGATGTTCTTTACAACGGCATCGAGCTGCCAGACAAGTGGCCTCCGACACGCACGCTCGAAGAGTTGCGGTCCGGCAAACTAATGGAGGTCCCGTATCTCGAGAATCCGCCAGCGGTGATTCCGATCAACGTCGGTCGACAGCTTTTCGTTGATGATTTTCTGATCGAGTCGGCGACTTTGAAGCGAGTCTTCCACAAGCCGATCGCCTATGGTGAGAATCCGGTCTTGCGTCCCAACCGCCGGTGGGAAGTGGGCTTTCAACCGCATTCGGCCATGTGTTTCAGCGACGGCGTGTTCTACGACTCGCAAGATGGGCTCTTCAAGCTTTGGTACCGCTACAGCGCTCGCGGCGGCACGGCGATTGCCACCTCGAAAGATGCTATCCATTGGGACAAACCCAGCATCAAAGATAGCCCTCAGCCGGGAACCAACATTGTACTGATGGGTGGCAACCGCGATTCAGCAACCGTCTGGATCGACCATAATGCGACCGATCGGCAACAGCGTTTCAAGCTGTTCCAGTTTCACCGCGACTCGTGGCAGGCGTCCGTACACAGTTCGCCCGACGGCATCCATTGGAGCGAGCCGACGTGGTGTGGACGGAGCGGTGACCGCAGCACGATGTTCTACAACCCGTTCCGCAAAGTTTGGGTCTACAGCATCCGGGCCGGCCTCTACGCCAGTCCCTGGAATTACAGGACTCCGCCGTATCGGATCATCGGCCGCTGTCGTCTGTATTGGGAATCAGAAGATTTCCTTACCGGCGCTCAATGGGAAAGCGGCCGCAATGTCCATGGCGAGCAATGGGCGGCAGGCCAGCCGCAATACTGGCTGGCGTGCGATTCGCTCGACACTCCACCTCAGGGAAAGGCGGAATTGCCGGCGGAGTTATACAACTTCGACGCCGCGCCGTACGAGAGCCTGATGGTCGGTTATTGCAGCGTACTCCACAGTGGCCCACGGGCTGCCGGCAGGCCGAAGATCAACAGCGTGATGCTCGCCTTCAGCCGCGACGGCTACCACTTCCACCGCCCCTTCCGCGAAGCGATCATGACAACCGTCGATGACCCGCAGGCCTGGAACTACGGCAACGTGCAATCCGTCGCCGGAGGCGGTGTGATCGTTGGCAACAAGCTCTACCTCTACGCCAGCGGCCGCAATTCGAAAGAAGACACCACCGGCTTGTACATCTACCGCCGCGACGGCTTTGCCTCGATGGATGCCGGCAAAGTCGGAGGGACGTTGACGACGCGCCCACTCAGATTCCGCGGCAAGCATCTCTTCGTGAACCTCGCCGCACACGGGGGCGAGTTGCGTGTCGAGGCACTCGACGCCAACGGAGCAGTCATCATGTCGTCGGCACCGCTGCGGAATACCGATGCAACACTGGCGAAAGTCCAGTGGACCGATGCAGCCGATCTTTCCAAGTTATCCAATGCGCCTCTGCGCTTCCGGTTCTCGCTGACCAGCGGCGCGCTGTATGCATTCTGGGTCACTCCGGATGAAAATGGAGCCAGCCACGGCTACGTCGCCGGCGGCGGTCCAGGATTCACTGGGCAAACCGACACAACTGGCGACGTGCCACTCCGTTGATTTCTTGTGATGCCCAGTCCAGATTATGCTTATTAACGCGGCGACATCTTTACCATTGAGTCAAGTCAGCCCGGATAGTCGTTGTTCGCTCCGCGAACATTACGTAAGCAAGAATGGCACAAGACTTTGGTATTGCCGAAACTGCGCTGAGCTTGTTCCGGCCTACTTGATTGAAACTCGATTAATTCACATTCGCTCCGCGAACATCACGTAAGTTCGCGGAGCGAACAACGACTATGATCAGCGTGTAATGTTCGCAGCGAACAACGACCATGATCAGCCAGGGCCGTCCACCTCCCCAATGCCTACTGCCTCACCTACGGTCGCGCTGTCTCCTGTACGCTCTTCCGAAGTTGAAGAACGTTTTCTTCCGGTGCGCTCAGATTCGCAACACATCCCGGTCCGAGGATCAGGCCCCGCCGGTTGACCTGCTGCCAAGCCTCTTTCACTTGGGCGTTCACGTCCTTCGGTGTGCCACGAACCAATGTTGTGTTCTGTCCGATGCCGCCAATGAGGCACTTGTTTGTCTTGGCTCTCAACTCGACGAGTGAGGGACCGGCCTCCCGGTCGTGGTAGTTGAAAGCTTGCACCGGGTAATCCAGCACCTGATCGAACATGACGTTTTCGCCGTGGAGATGGAAGATGTTGAACCACGCCCGGTCTCGGCCGGCCTCCAGCACGATCCGATCGTATTTCTTTGCAAACTCAGCGTACTCGTCCGGCGTGAGATAACCCTGGTTGGCGGTTTGCGTTGCAAAGAACAGACCATCGGCGCCGCGAGCGACCACCTCAATCGCGAAACGACGGGTCGTCTCGGCGACAATCTCCAGCCCGGCATGGACGGCCTGCGGCGCTTCGCGAATGTGCTGGAGCAGGTTTTTCCGCCCGGCCATCTTGAGGCAGGAGGTTAGCGGACTGAACACTGTTTGGACTAGCGGGACGCGCTCGCTCATCTCGCTCAAAGCGATCCTCTGCGCTTCCAGGACGACAAGGTACTCACCTTCGGTGCCGCGAAAGCGTTTGAGTTTCTTCCAGTCTTCCGGTTTCTTGATCGGATAGTCGGCTTGCACGGGCGGCTGCACTCCGCCTCTTACGTTGACGGTGACACCCCAGTCCACGACCGAGTACAGGCCGTAGGGAGAGAACTTGATAAAGTCCAGATCGAGCTTCCGCTGAAGCCCCAGCGCCAACTCCGCAAGACGGCGCGGTGCACGATCGCGGTTGGGGAAGTGCCACCAGAATCCAAACGGCAGGCGATCCGTCTCTTTCATCGCCAGGGCGTTCTCGATCCGCTGTCGATGACTCATCGCCGACTTGGTCAAGCTCGCCGCGGAGGCTTGAGAATTCCCCAGCGCTAAGCTGGTGGTGCCCATGGCGATCAGATCGAGAAACCGCCTGCGGTGCAGTTCATTTGTACTCTTGCTCATCGTGCTATCTCTTTCGGCGATCAGTTTTTCGTTGACACTGTTGGCGGCTGCGGGTTGTCGCTCAGTAGGTACGCCAGCAGGTCTCGCAGTTCGACGGGGGTCTTCACGATTCCTTGCGGCATGGGCGAAGTGGCCAACAGTTTCTGGGCTTCAATGTCGCGCTTGGCGATCGTGCGGCGCGTGGTGTCGGGCAGAAGGAATTCGACTTTGTCCGCCGTTTCGGCCACGACCAGACCGCTCGTTTGTTTTCCATCGGCGGTAGTGATCAACGTAGCACGGAACACGGGCGAGACGCTCTTGCTGGGCAACAAGATCGATTCGACCAAATGGGCCATCGTGAATCGCCGGCTGGCTCCGGTCAAACTCGGACCGTTGCCGCCGGCCTGAGCGTCGGTGACTGCGTGACACTTGGCACAGCCCAGCGCTTCGGAGCCGAACAAACGGCGTCCCTGGTTCGCGTCACCTTCGCCAACGGCCCGGCTCCAGTCGACGTCAAGGAACTCGCTGGAGATCGCCGTCGATACGTCCGATTGGGCGGCCGCCTTGAGCCGTTCGGCGAGTGACGCCGTGGCGAGTTTTTCGGGCAACGTCGCCTCGACCTGCCCCAGCGATTTGAAGCTGAGAAACAGCCCGCTGTCGCCGCTCACGTTTTGCACGCGCACCAACAGTTCGTTGCTGCCGGGCTGGAGTTCGACGAACACCGGATCCTGAAAGGCGAGCGCCCGCCGCACGACTTCGTTCTGCCACACGGCTTGGCCGTTGTGCCAGACCTTGACACCGTCGTTCGATCCGACGAAAAGCAAAATCCGCTGTCTGCGCGGGCTTTCCAACCGGCAGTAAGCGTAATACGACACGCCGTCGCGGTCCTCGAAGGTGCGGCTGAAATCAAAATAGCGACCGGTCAGTTGTTTCCACGCCCGCTTCGCGCCATCGGCCGAATACTCCGCGGCGAGGTCAATCGGTCCGCGTTCGGGAGGATGTGTGGCTTTCAAACCGGCGTCACCGTCGGGAAAGGGGCCGACGGTCCACACACCACTGATCGTCCGAATTCCCGAGACCGGCACTGCCGCCAGCCGCTGTTCCTCACTGGCGCGGATCGTTTTGGCCACGAGCGGTTCGCTGCGAGCGTCGTTCAAGAGCAAGAGAAAATGGGCCGCTTGCAGACGCACTTGTTCGGACTTGTCGCTCAGCAGATCAACGAGCAAGTCAAACAGCGCCTCCTGCTCCGCCGCATGTTGGCCGGCCTTCCAGTGCTCGGCCACGGTGAAGTTGCCCAGCCGGCCGAGTTCACGCAGGTCGATCTTGGCATCGTCGAACTGAATGACACAGGCCGAGTCGGGATACGGGCTGAGCAGCAGGTCCGAACCGATCGGCTCGGTCGCCGGCGGCAGCGTGAGCCGGAATCCGGCGGCCAGTACGCCAGCCAGCCGCGTCGCAGGATCGTCCGAGTGGGACAGCTCTTCGAGCTTCACGAGCGACGCCCGTTCGGCCAAGAGCAGTGCGGCGGATTGGCGGAGGTAAGTGTCGCGGCTGCCGGCCACTGTACGAATAAGCTCGTCGGGCAAAGCGTCGTCGCGTCCGAAGAACGCCAGCGCGGCCCGGTGCTGCACCGGGGCTGCCGGATCGGCCAAAGCGCCGGTCAAGAGCTCGCGCGGGGTCGACGTCGCGAAGAACTCGGTCAACGCACGGATGGCTTGGAAACGGACATTCGCGTCTTCGTGGCCTGCCAGTTCGACCAACCGCTGTCTCGCCTGCGGCGTCTGGCTGGCTGCGGCCAGCCAGAGCAGGTGATTGACGGCCGGTTCGGCGGCATCGGTGCGTGCCAGTTGCCGCACCGCTTCGTCCAGCAACCTCCCGCCGCGTCGCAGGATCTCCGTGTGAGCCCACCGCCGACGCGACCAAGACGGATCCGAAACTTCCGACCACAGCTTCTCGGCAGACACACTCGGTAAATCGCACGGCTCGAACGGATGCTCTGCCGAATCGTCGGCTCGCGTGATCATGATCAGATCGCTGGGACAGGTTGGCGAACCTTCGAGCTGAGGCATGTGCAATAGCGTCGCGAAAATTCGGCCGCCACGTCCGACGCAGACACCGACCGGCCGGGACTGATCGTGGCCCACTAGCAACGGCTGCTCGTCCGTCTTAAATGTCGCTCCGTGTCGATTGAGTTGGTGGCGCGTGATCACCCGCTGAGCCCAGCGTGCCAAAAGCAACTTCTGCCGATAACGGTCGGGAAAATACGTTTCGTCGTAGTACGCTAGCCCGACCGGGGCTTCGCGGCCGAGACCTTCGTGCATGGTTTCCAAGAGATCGGCCCGATCTGGCGATTTGGCGGCCATCCAGCCGCGTGGCCAGCCGAAATCGGCGTGCGGAGTAACGTGCAGCAACCGTGCCGGCACATACTGCACGGGCATCGCCTCACGGTCGTTGTCGTCAGTGAATAAGTTCCAGTGGCGATCGAAGGTCAGGCCGCAACTGCGGAAGATGCCACGGGCCACGACCTGCAATCGGCTACCGTCCGGCCGACATCGGAGCACACCACCGACGCCCGTGTATGGCGTGGCCGTTCCCTCCGGCTGACTGAACAGCGTCCAATGTCCCCAGTGGTCGGGCCGGTTGAAGTCCCCGTAGTGTTGTAGCGGATCGCCGGAAGAAAAATACAAGTCTCCCTCAGGCCCCCATGCCAAACCGAAGAAGCCGAGTTGCAAGTGTCCCAGCGGTTGCCCCCAAATCAGCCGCTTGGCTTGCAGCGCCTCGCGCCCGTTAACGGCACCCGGCAACACATAGATCGCACTGGCCGTTGCGACGTACAGATCGTGTCCGCGAATCGCCAGATCGAAGACCCAACTATGAGGCGGGAAGCGGTAGATCTCGCGGCCCAGTTGATATCCGCCGTCGTCGTCCGGCTCGTAAATGAAAACCGACTCGCGTCCGCCAACGAAAACGCGGCCCAGTGTGTCGACGCGGACGCTCACGAGCGAAGCGTCGCGCGAGCGGTCGATCTGCACAACTTTCAAGTCGGTGTCTGCCGTTTCGTAGTGGAGCGATTGTTCCGCGAACACGCCTGCAGCAGAACACCAGCACAACGCCAGCGTCAACATCGTCCTCAACAGAAACAGCCTGCGCCGATCCAAGGCCGTTTTGTAACCGCAACGGACCAGAGGCCCAGCCGTCCCGTCTCGAAACGACGAAGGCGCGTTTCCAGGAACTTTCGTGTTGCCGAGGCGTTCAGTCCCCGAACCAGATTTGGGTGGCTGATCGCGCACGGTTACAACTCCCTCTGATTATGCGAGGCAATCGACCAACGGCCACTTCTGGCCCAGTACCGGTTCGCTGGGGATTTCCAGCCACTTCTCCAGCACCGTCGCATAGACGCTACGGAAATCGGTGGCGAACTTGAGACTGCTGCCGGTTGGTATCAATTCATCGGGTCCGAGACCTGGATGCGTGCCGTGGATTCCCGGTTTTACACCCGGTCCGAACAGGAACTGGGCAGCAGCAGCAGCATGGTCGGTTCCCTTGTTGCCGTTTTCCTTGGCTGTGCGGCCAAACTCACTGATCGTGAACAAGAGTACGCGCTCGGCCTGACCTTGCTGCTTGAGGTCCTGGAAGAAGGCCGGCACTGCCGCGTCCAACTCCTTCAGCAAATTGTCATGCCGCGGTCGTTGACTGCTATGCGTGTCGAACTCCAGCCTTCCAGAGCGGCTGGTCCAGTAGATACGGGTCGAGAGGCCGCCGGTGATCAGGCCGGCGATGGCTTGCAGGTGGCGGCCATAAGATGTATCAGGATACTTGACCTTGGGCTTATAGGCGGTTCCCAAGCGGCGGATTTCGTCGGCGGCGGAATTGGCCGTGATGGCCGTGCGAGTAACCCATTCCAGCTCACCGGCCGCGGTCTGATTGCCGGCTTCGTTGAGCTTTCGGTAAGCGGCCGACTGTTCATCGTTCTCGGCGCCTCCGTAGCCGAACGAATCAGGCCGGTCGACGAGAATGCCCGAATGCCTTGCCCCACGCAGCGCCAGGGCAGCGCCGTTATTGGGGCCGACTGCGACGGTCAACTTGGGGTCCGGGTTGTCTGCGAAGCCGACGTCACACGCCCGGCCAACCCAGCCGTAGGGAAGTTTCCGGCCGCGCGTATCGCCCATCATCCAAATATTCGTGGACTCGAAATGGCTGAAGTTCGAATTGGGATAGCCAACACCCTGTACGGCGGAAAACAGGCCTTCATCCAGAAGCTCTTTCCACCCTTTGAGGTTCGGATGTAGTCCCAACTCCTCGTCGAGTTTTATGACCTCCTTCTCTGGGATGCGAGTAGCCACCTTGCGGTACTCGTGGTATTCCTTGTGCCCGTGTGGGATCAAGGTGTTCAGGGAATCGTTGCCGCCATCGAGTTGCAAGATCACCACGACGCGCTGGTCAGGCTCGGCCTTCGGACCAGCCAGGGCCGAGCGGATCAGGAAGTTCGGCAGTGCCGAGCCTACGCCCACAACGCCCATGCCGCGAGTCAGGAATTCCCGGCGCGTCGCGATATTGATGTCCGACATGATGTCTCCTTTAGCCGCAGTACCGTTCAATGGTGTTGACCTTGAAGGGGTCGGAAGTCATTTTTGGACAACGCCTTACGATCGGCAGACACCGATGCCCGAAAATGACTCCCGACCCCTTCACCGCACAGTTCATAAAATTCCGAGACCCTCGCCCGGCATCTTTTTCTCTCGACACTAACTCACCTGATATTCGGGGCTGCTCACCATCAGAACCAATAACGCCTTGAGCTTCTCGTTGATCTGCTTCGCCTGCTTGGCCCATTCCGACGAGGGTGGCAAAGGGCCAAGGAACTCGATCAACGCTTGCCGCTTCTGACCGCTCAAGTCGGTCAGCAAACAGCGTTTGGCGAAGTGGTCCACCACCTGGGCGGAGTCCTTCAACGTGTGGTCTTTCAGCAGCTTCACGAAGTCCGCATTTTCCTTTTTGACGAAATTGGCAGTCGCGGTGTACCGGGCCATCAACAGGTTAGTGTTGATCCAATCACGACCTTCGGCC
>NYXM01000038.1 GCA_002685655.1 Planctomycetaceae bacterium | reverse complement strand
CGACAGCCTTACTGTGCAACGAGTTAGGATCACCTACCTCGCACGCGAAGAACATCGCGAGGGACGACAATGTGAAATACCAATGGCTTTTTTACAACATCGGTTGAGGTGTCGTACAACCGCTTCGCGGTAAACGCGCCTCAGCAGGCACTTGCATCAATTCTCTCGCATTGCGAACGCCTGGATAACGCTGCAGTGGGAGATAACGATAAAGAGAGCCTGAATCTGGCCTTTTTCATACCCTCCAAAATCTGCGAGACCCCAGTTTTCCAGGTCCTAGAAATGCTTCACAGCGTTGCCTTTCAGGACGAGCTTCATGAATGTTCCATAATCCCAGGGCGTTGCCCTGGGCTGACATGTTGAGGCCCTTTCAGGGTGAAGATAACGTTGATTTAAACCATGATAGAGAGGATTGTTAGGAATATCCTTTGTCGCAATGTGGCGCTATCCAACTTGGCTTCACATCATATCGAGTGCTCATTCAATAAGCTTCCTCTTGAGCAGTTGCTGGATGCCGTCGGAGAGGATTCGATCCACTTGCGGATCACAGAACGCCACGCCGACCTCATAGCCGCCTTGTGTATAAGCCTCAGCGGTTGGGAGATACCACGGTCCACCGTCGCCATAACCAGCTATCGCGACAAACCGTTTTGGAAAAAGCACTTGTGCGCCAAGCTGGTATTCCACAAACGGTTCGCCCGGCAGATGCAGCAACGAAACGTCGTTGACGTGCAGTGCGCTGAGCGTAATCGGCATCTTTCGTTCGTATCGTTTGAGCCATGCCAGTGTGAACGCTGGTCGGTTACGGAGGACGACACGCTTAGTTTTGTCGGAGATCTGTCGTTGTATCTCATCTGCGGAGAGATCAGCGCGCGGCGGTGGAAGAATGTCGTGCGTTTGCCAGTGGACGCTACGAATCGGTACAGGCTGCAGTATTGCTGACGCAGCTTCCATCGCTTGGTAAACGCGCTGCGTCAACAGTTGCCGGTTCTCCTTTACGTCACTGTTGTTGTACTTGCCCGTGTTCTGGTTGCCTGCACAACCGGTGAAATAGATGTGCGTGCACGCTGGGTCGTCGTGTTGTTGCTTCAGCCGTCGGGCCAGACCGACGAATTCGCTGCTGACCCGTCCTTCCTGGCAGCAATAGCTGATGGGATGCACGGCATAGTAGTAGCACGCGGTGACTTTCGTCTTTCCATCGTAGAAGGCAACCGCCTTCAGCCAAGAATCGATGACACCAGCTGGCAGATGTCGCACATCGCTGCCGCCGGGAGCAACGCTACGATTCTTGCGCACGAGACCATCGTCGCCGAGGATGCGCCGATTCGAAGTGACCTCTTCGACTTGCGCCTGTGCTTTGGCAACATGCGTGATTTGCCGCGGACTCCCCAGTGCATCCTCGATGGTACTCCGGCCGCGATCAAGGCACCGCTCAAAGAATTCAGAATCGACGTTCGGCGGCAGGTCGCCCTGTTCACGCACGATGCGATCGGTTTCCAGACAGACGAACGGAGCATCGTGCTGGTGGACGCACTGCACGGCGACACGATCCGCTGTCGTGCCGGCCGTCTCAGCCAATGCTTTTCGCCACGCCAGATGCGCCTCGTTGCAAATACCTGTCCAGTCGACGGAACAAACAACGATCGGCTTGCCGGCACCGAGCAGCACGAACCCGATCGCTTCCAGAGGATCGTCGACGGTCGTCACGGATGGAATCCAGCCACCGCAAAGCGAATGTCCTTTGGGTGGCGTGACGTGGAAGCGGAATGGGGCAATGGCGAGGTTCATGTTTCCGTTTCAGATCTACTTCAAGGACAACAAGTATGCGATCAAATCCGCCATCTCCTGGGGCGTGACTTTCTTTTCAAGTCCTTCGGCCATCAACGATTTACCGGAGCTGCGGAACTCTTCAATATCGCTGCGGAGGATCGTCTGCTGTTTACCTTCTGCCTGCCGAAGTGTGATGCTGGTGGGTGTTTCCGACGCAATGATGCCAGTGATGATCCGACCGTCCAGCGTGGCCACGATATACTCTAGGAAATTCGGCGATACCTCGCGATTCGGATCGAGCAGATTCACGAGCAGTTGGGCCGGGCTTCGATTCTGGATCGTTGCGAGATTCGGGCCAACTTCGTGTCCCTGATCGCCGAGCCGGTGGCAGTTGATGCATTCCCGCTTGAACGCGCGTTCGCCGCGCAACCGGTCGGCCCGCAGTGATAATGCCTGCTGATATTTCGCAATCACTTCCTTGCGTGGTCCGGGCAGGTCACGGGAGAACAACCGAACGGCCCGCTCGCGAATCGCCGGATCGGAACTCTTCATATAGATCGCTCGTCGTGCTGACGAGACACGACTAGCCGGAACGATACGTTTCTCGATGGCATCGAACACGGCGAGCAACCAATCTCGACGCATCAGCAGCCTGCCGACGAGTTCCGCCTGCACGTTCGGCGTCAGCGCGGCGTGCTTGTCAAGCAGGATGTCAGCGACTTCCTTATTGGCAAATCCGGTTATGGAATGGATTGCCGCGGACTGAATCTCGGCCGGTTGTCGCGCGTCGAGCAACTCCACCAGTGTCGCTTGAACCGAGTCGAAGCTGCCGTAGCCAAGCAGATCGATCGCCAGCAGCCGACTCGACAGATCGCCACTGGGCGCGAGCGCAATGCTGAGGGCATCATCGAGAATCTCTGCGACCAGCCGTCCGCCGGGTGTAGTTTTGTCCGCGGCTAATTGATGCAGATCTCGGCGTGCTCGTTTCAACCCGGCTCCGAGATTCTTCATCACCGCCATGTCGCTCGCCGAACGCGTCCCATCGTGGCGCCGAGCCAACGCCGTCAGGACCGAGTTGACTTCATCCGCATTGTTGCGCGCGCCGACGCCAAACGCGAGCTGCCCGATCATCTCGCGACCCGGCTCGCCAGCGGCAAAGTTGGTGTCGGCCAGTACGTTCAGAAGAAACGGCACTTCCGACTCCGACAAAGAGCTGAGCACTGCCGTGCGCGACCACAGATTGGCTGCATCGCGGCGAGCAATCGCAGCCAGCGCGGACGTTGCCTCTTCGGTGCCAACTTCGCCAAGCGTCATAGCTGCCTGAAAGCGAACACGAATACTGTCGTCAGACGCGGCGGCAAGAACTGTCCGCAACAGCTCTGGAGCGTCACTCAATCGCGGCTCGGCCAACCGCACCGCGTGCTCGCGTACGTGTGGGTCGGGATCGTCCATCGCAACTTTGAGATCATCGTCGCTTAGCACTTCCAGTCCGTTGAGCGACCAAAGAGCGTGCAGTCTCGCGACGGGGAATTGACTGTCTCGCAGTAACTTGCGAAGCGGTGTTTCGGCCGCGCGATCTTGTCGCTCGAAGATCAACCGATGTGATGTTTCGCGCCACCACGAATTCGGGTTCTCCAACTCGGCAACGAGATCAACAGTCGACGCACTTCCCATGCGAGGCGGCAGCGGCTGTTTGAAACCGAGACCGTACTTCGGCGGCACAAGGCGATAGATTCTTCCCCGGTCGCGGCCGCTCGTCAGATCAACGTGTGCCTTCAAGTCGTCCGGCATCGACCACGGGTGCTCGATAGTCTCCCGATACATGTCCAGCAGGTGCAGTGTTCCGTCAGGCGCATTGACAAAATTCACCGGCCGGAACCAGTTGTCTGTCGAGGCGAGAAACTCGACTTTGTCATGCGCACGCATTCCTTCAAAGCTGACTCCCGATGGCAAGAGCCGATATCGCATGACGAGATTGCCCGCCACTTCGCCAATGAAAGCATTTCCATGGAATTCTTTGGGGTAGGCTGCGCCACGGTAGATCGTGACGCCGCTGGAAGAGGTCACATAGCCCTTTGCCACTGTCGAGTCATACGGTGGTTTCGTGGCCGTGTTCGCGGCTTGACGGCGAGCGTTGATCACACGCCACGGCTCGGCGGGACTGATCGGATAGACGGCGATCGTGTCGCCCGATTTCGCAACGTCGTTGATCGATGAAACGACGGGAAGGAACGGGTTGCGGCGGAGATAGCGTGCCGGCAGGACAACGTGTTGGACTGGATTGCGGATGTTGCAAAGGAATCGGTTCCCCCAATCATCCTGTGCATGACCAAAACGAGCGCCGCCGGAAATGGCTTCGAACCGTTCGGCCCTCGGATCGAAACGAAAATCATTCCGCCCGAGGCGGATCGGCTTCGAGGCGTTCTCGTCATTCGCCGTTGACTCGACCATCCCACCATTACTTGATCCGGCGGCGTAGATCCGATGATCGAGTCCCCATTGGAAGTTATTCATCACGGCTTGCACGTTGTATTTGCGAAAACCTGTGAAGACCTTGCGACGGATGTCGGCTCGGTGATCGCCGTTCGTGTCTTTGAAATACCAGACGTCCGGTGTCGCTGCGACATAAACACCCCCCTTCCACAAGGCGACCCCCGACGGCCACGACAGTTTGTCGGCAAACACCGTCGATTTGTCGAACATCCCGTCTCCGTCCAAGTCTTCGAGAACGCGCACGCGGCCGATTGGTTCTGATGTCTGATTCTGCCACGCCTGATCGTGGGATTTATCGGAATACGGGTAGTCGTTCATCTCAACGACGTAAGCCAGACCATTTTCATCGTATTGCATGGCAATCGGATCCGTAACCAACGGCTCGGCGGCAATCAACTCGGCGCGAAAGCCGTCTTGAAGCTGAATCGTCTCCGCCGCAGCGACGGAATCCGTAGGTGGCACCCGCGTCAGGTTGTTGCTGGTTCCGGGCGAGGTCTCGTTGTCCGTTCGCTTCGGTTCGTCCGCACACACTGCCGATGTTGCCGTGCCGATCACAAAGAGGACCCAGAACAGCATCGCATTCTTCATTGTCTTGCCTCTGATATCTACAACACAAACCGGGGTGTGCGAGCGGTGTCTTCATCCGTTACAACGACATAGTTCCTGTGGCCGCGGATATATGTGACAGGGTAGTCATCGCCGGGTTGGCCGAACATAGCCAGCCGCAATACCGTGTTGGCCCAGTCGAGCGAAATCCCGTTGCGGCAGTAAAGCCGAATGCGCTTTGCTCCAAGAAGCTGTCGCATTCCAAGCGTGACTCCTTTGCGAGGATGGCCCTCGAGATTGCCACCGATTTCAGCACGAATCGCGTTGATTGTGCGCGTGAAGTCGTTGAGGTAGACCAGTCGCGGATCAGACTCGCGTACGTTGGGCTCCGGTTCGTTGTAGGCAATGTGACCGTGGATCCCGATGCCGCCATATGTCGTATCGATACCACCAACCGATTCGATGCGATTCTTCAATGTCTGGACGTTGCGATGATCTGGGAAGACCAGTTGTTTGGCCGGAATCATCAAGTTCCGCCTCACGCGGTTCGAGAACATAGCGTTGAACGTGTGGCGGAAGCTGAGTGGATGATCATCAGACAGCGTGATACCATTGTCGTCGCAGTGCTCGTCCATCATGAAGAACCAGCATTGCTTCAGGCTGATCCGCTGGTCGTTGATCATCTCGGCAAGGATCGGATATTGCCCCACGGGGCCAACCGGCAGGATCAGTTTCGTCTGCCGGTTCTTGGAGTTGTTGCCTTTGATCTCTGCGGCGATCGATTCAGCGAAGTGCTGGTGCAATGCGTCAATGTCGGAACAGACTACCAGTCGCCGGCCGGCACGCTTTTGCATCTGTGCAGGCGACAGCTTCAGCAGTTTGCGGATTTCTTCCTGTCGCGTCATTTTCTTTTACTCATTCCCTCACTGGCGAGCGATGTGTTTTCATTGAAGTGGATCTCCCTGTTTCCGAAACCACTCGTCCATCTTTCTCGTAAGACTTGCCATGACCTTGCGATGTTCTGATTGCGATGACAAGTCCATCTGTTCGGTCGGATCGTTTTGCAGGTCGAACAACTGGTACTTGTTCAAGTGCGGGTAAGAGATGAGTTTCCAGCGGTCGGTACGGATCATTCGCTGATACTTGTGGAAGTAGCCGTAGATGACCGGGTAGATTTGACTGGCTGTACCCTGCAGGATCGGCACGAGGCTCTTGCTCTCGACGGACTCGGGGATCGGAATGCCGGCAAGTTCACAAGTGGTCGGATACATGTCGCGCAGGTAGATCTGTGCCTTGGTCCGTTGCCCCTGTGGGATGCCGGGTCCGGCAATGATGAACGGCACGCCAATCGTGTGTTCATACATGTTTTGTTTTCCCATCAAACCATGACTCCCCAGCGCCAGGCCGTGATCGCTGGAGAAAATGATGACGGTGTTGTTATATTGCCCGATTGCTTTGAGCGTCTTGAGAATGCGCCCAATGTGCGCGTCCATGTCATCGATCACGGCGTAGTAGGCGGCGATCTCTTCACGCACATCTCTCTCAGTCCGCGGCAACGGCAACAGCTTTTCATCTCGACTATTGGAGTTGCCATGATCGAACGGATGTTCCCGTCGAAAGTTGTCAGGCAATGCGATCTTCGCCGGGTCGTACTTACCCTCGTAGCCGGGCGGGATGATCAGTGGATCGTGTGGCGCAGTGAAATTGACATGTAGAAAAAACGGTTTCGTCCATTGACGCTCGAGCAAGGCGATCGCGCCATCGGCGATGTACTTGCTTGTATCTCCGACGAGGCCAATTCCCTTTTCCAATTCCGCTGTGCCATCGTTTTGCTTGAACGTCCAGCCACGATAGCCAGTGATCAGCCGGCCCCTTCGTCCATAACGTGGCTCGCGACCCTTCACGCCGGCACCGCCGCTACTGAACAAGCCACTCGTTTCTTCATAACCGCGAGTCTTCGG
Source organism: Planctomycetaceae bacterium (assembly GCA_002685655.1). The sequence continues at coordinate 8,507 of NYXM01000038.1, read as the reverse complement.
CGATCCGTCGTTCATCCACTTGCCGCAATACCACGTGTGATATCCGCCGCTGCGCATCGCGTCGGCCCAGAAGACCAGATCTTTCTTCAGCCGCCCGCCGCCAAAGGGGACGCCGTTTCGGAACGACGTGGCACCCGTGAGAATCTCAGCGCGGCTGGGCACGCACAACGGAAACGCACAAGTCGCCCGCGTGAAGACCATCCCTTGACTGGCCAATCGATCGAGGTTCGGAGTATGAATCAGCGGATTGCCCAAGGCATGGATCGTATCGGGGCGCTGGTCGTCGGTGATGATTACCAGAAAGTTGGGTCGTTGCTCGGTCGTCTCCGCCGTCGCGACGGAGAAGGATGGCAACGTGGTCAGTGCGAACACGATCAGACCGATCCGGATGCTAAACGCATTCATATGAATTCAATTCCTTGATCCAGATTCGGCGAAACTGCACGGCTTCACTACGATTCCGGCGTGGCATCCCACGCATTTTGAAAGATCACTTCACCCATGTTTGTATATGGGTTGCGAAAACTGTCTTCGTAAACCGCGACGCCGGCCGTAATGCAATGAGCCCCCGCAATGGCAGCGTCTCCCATTTGAGAAGCGTTGCGGACCGCCGCGGCGATGATCTCGGCTTGGTAGCCGAAGTTGTCGAGCATGGATCGCACTTCGCGTACAAACGTCGAGGCCGAGTCGCCATGCTGGTCCTTCCAGCCGAGGAACGGGCTGATGAACGCGGCTCCTGTCCGTGCCGCGTGCCAGGCCTGGGCCACGGAGAAGATGAGTGTCGCATTGCATCTCACTCCTTGAGCCGTCAGTTCGTGAATCGCCTTGAATCCATCTTCACTCGCACCCACTTTGATCACAAAGTTCGTCGATATTCTGCTCAGTTCGAGCCCCTCAGCCACGATCTGTTCCCAGTCTGTCAGATGTGGATTCACTTCAACACTGACCGGCTTGTCGGTTCCGGCAAACAACTCGGAGATCTCCTCAATCACACATCGGAACGATTTACCTGACGCCTGAACGTGTTTCGGGTTCGTCGTCACGCCGTCGATGTCCCACATGGCAAGCGTATGTTTGATTTCGTCGGTCTTAGCGCTGTCGAGAAAGAGCTTCATTGCCTTACCTCACGAGTGTCGTAGTCCTGCATCATTCGTTCCATCCTCATCCCACCAAAGGAAGATCGAGGCGACGCGGAGGTCGCCTCGGTCTACGCCTCTGGTCCTTTGGGCGGTGCCCGAGTTCGCTCTCCGGCAGAGCCCCATCGTCCGACCAGGCGTTCTCAGTGTATCTCGTGGCAGTGGTGGCGGGAAACCGGCATCCGTTGACAGCTAATGTTCAGTTTTCGCTATCGTCTGCACATCGAAGCGTTCAAGGACTTTTTCAGGAAAATCATGCTGGGTAGATGACTGGGGAAGCAGATCGGCTCAGTATTCGTGACGAGTGTGGCGGGCATTTGCAATAAATGTCTGTCAAGAAAGCGAAACCAAGTTTGAATCCGTCAACCTGCTGGTGTAGAATCTGGGCTGTGTAGCACTACTTTTCGTCGCATGTGGTGTGTACTGTCCAATCAGAGGCTCGTGACGGACACTTCCGGCGCGAATGCGTCTGATCGGAGAGAGACACGTATCGTGGAACCAACAAGACTTAAGGAACACAGGATGAGTAAACCGCAGATTTCAACTCGTCGTGGTTTCATCGCTCAGGGTCTCGGCGTCGTTGGCGTTGGCGCTGCGCTGCCCAACTTTTTGATCCAAACCGCTTTGGCGGGCCCCAAGGCGGAATCTGATTTGCCGATTCTTGTCGTCGTTCAGTTGAGCGGTGGCAATGACGGCTTGGCTTCGATCATTCCTTATGGCGACGATGCTTATGCTCAGAATCGCCCAACCCTGCGTGCACCCGTCGAGAATCTGTTGAAGATCGATGACTACTCGGCTTTCTGCCCCGCCCTCGGTCCTTTCAAGAAGATGTACGATGAGGATCAACTGGCCGTGATTCAGGCAGTCGGTTATCCCAATCCGAACAAAAGCCATTTCACATCGATGGACATTTGGCACGTTGCCAATAACAGTTTTCGCCGTGTTCCAGGCCAAGAAGCCTACGGTTGGATTGGTCGCTATACCGACACAGCCTTCAAAGATGTGATTGACTCCAAATTGTCGATGGCCGTCAACATGGGCAAGTCGCCCATGGCCATGCGGGGCCGATTTCACGCTGGCCTGGCGTTAAAGGACCCTCGTTCCTTCCAGTACATGGCCGCTAACAACGATAAGATGAAGAAGGAACTGTATCGGGAACTCAATGATTCGGATTCCAAGCCATCTAAGGGTTCGTCTCCTCTTGATTTCATTTCGAAAACGTCATCCAGTGCCAATCGAGCGAGTGACGAAATCCTAAAACTGATCAATGCGACAAAGTCCGAGTCTTATCCCGAATCCAGGCTGGCCCAGTCTTTGCAGATGGTTTCTGCGATGATCAAGGGGAATCTGAGCACTCGCGTGTTCTATGTTTCTCAAGGTGGATTCGATACGCACGCAGGCCAAGCAACTCGTCATGCCAAACTCATGACTGACTTCAGTGAAGCCATTGCCGCTTTCCAGGCAGATCTGACCGGGCAGGGCAACGCAGACCGTGTTCTGACCGTGGCCTTCAGTGAATTCGGCAGGGTTGTCAAAGAGAATGGTTCCCAAGGCACAGATCATGGCAAGGCCGCACCCATGTTCCTCTTCGGGCCGAACGTCAAAAGCGGCCTGTACGGGGAGAGTCCGAACCTGACCGATCTCGATGGCGGCGATCTGAAATTCAAGATCGATTTCAGGAGTGTGTATGCCACAGTGCTTGATCAATGGATGAAAGCGCCCAGCCAGAAGATCCTCGGCGCCAAATTCGAACATCTGGGCTTCATGGCATAACCCCGCTCGACGCATGATTATTCCGCTCTGGTTGAGTTGCCGAGTCAGTGGCGGATCTCAGTCACACATTTGCCGTCTGGTTTTGATCACATATTGAGTTCTTTCATGGAGCGATGAATGCCGTGAAAAAGTATGCATGGACATCACGTCTGGTTTTCGTTCTGTTTCTATTCGCGCTTGGCACCGGGTTTCCATGTCAATCCCGGACTCATGGCGTTGAGCCAACCGTTCAGGGTGGGCTCAAGCAATTGCCTGACAAAGACTGGTCATGGGCAAATGCCAGACACCTGCTCGCCCGTGCCGGATTCAGCGGCACTTCGGATCAGATCACCGAGTTGCACCAGATGGGACTCGAAAAAGCTGTCGATTACATGTTGAATTTCAATAAGTCACAAGGAAAGGAAGTCCTGAGTGACGAGTTGCTAGACCTGATTGATCGTGATCCGACTGATCGCAAAAAAGATAAATCTGGTCCCCAACTCGACTTGTTGATCAGAAGTCCTCAGTGGGAGAAGGTGTATAACGAGACCACGATCAAGCCGGACAAGAACCATCCCGTCGCAGATTTTTCCAAAGTGCACATGGTTGATTTGTTGACCAAGGGAAAGGACGGGAAACCGTCACTCGAAAAGAAACGCCTCCTTGAGAGATTAAAGCTCTTCGAGTTTATGCGCGCCGATTGGATGGAGCAGCTCATCACTTCAGAGAATCCGCTCGAAGAAAAGATGGTTCTTTTTTGGCACGGGCATTTCACTTCGGATTACGCCACGGTCGAGGACAGCTACATGCTGTATCTCCAGAACTATCTGTTCCATAAGTATAGTGCTGGCAACTATGGTGAATTGCTTCACGGCATTGTTCACGATCCGGCCATGCTGCGTTATCTGGACAACAACACCAATGTCAAGGGTCATCCGAATGAGAACCTCGCCAGAGAGCTGATGGAACTGTTTTCCATGGGCGAGGGCAACGGGTACACGGAGAAAGATGTCAAAGAAGGCGCGCGTGCCTTGACGGGCAATAAATATGATGCCCGGAACAAGGGGCTGTTCTACTTCGACGAGGATAACCACGACTTCGGTCAAAAAACCATCTTTGGCCATACCGGCAATTACAATGGCGACCACTTTGTCGATCTGATTCTCGCGCAGCCGGAGACAGCGAGTTTCATGGCCGCCAAGTTGTTCGCTTTCTTTGCATACGAGGGCCCTGAGTCCGAGGTCGTCGAACCCTTGGCTCGGACCTTCCGAGAGAATCACTTCGACGTGAAACCCGTGCTTCGGGAGATGTTTCTTTCAGAGGCTTTCTACAGTGAGAAGGCGATTGGGACCCATATCAAAAGTCCCATCCAACTTGTCGTGGGAACGTTCCGCAAGCTCGGACTCGAACAGGGTGATTATTCCAGTATCATCAAAGCATCCAATTTGATGGGGCAGGCACTTTTCCAGCCCCCGGATGTCAAGGGATGGGATGGTGGTAGGACGTGGATTAATGCGACTCGGCTCTTTGCTCGTCAGAATTTCTCCGGGTATCTCGTTGAAGGTAAGGAGACGCTTTTCAGCAACGGTCGGTCAATCGGCAAGCCACGTCCAGGTATTCGTCCGGGCGTGGACATCGTTGGGCTCTTGGACGGCAATGAACTCACAAATTCGTCTGAGGTTGTGGATCATTTTATGAAAAACATGTTCTCCATCTCTGTCCAGGAATCTAAACGGCAGAAGCTGATCAACGTCCTGGACAAAGGTGGGGCGCTGCCTCCCTCTTCTAGATGGAGAAGTCAAAGAACTCGTATCAATGAGAAACTCCAACTGCTGCTGGTCTTGATGATAAGTATGCCGGAATACCAGTTGTGCTGAGTTAGGGCACACTCTGTGTGCCGTAGCGGCGTGGTTTTGGACGTAGAGGTTGTCAATTCGGACAAAGAGGTTGTCACGAATTTTGGTATCGCTGTGCTGGTGTACTAGCCCAGCGATTCTTTACAACCAATGTGCGTGGGATTCCGTGTGCATCCGTCCCCTTGGAAGTGTCATAAAAATCGCTGGACCAGCACAGCCTGCACCGTTCTAGTGCCCTTAGAGTGTTCGATCTTTTATTGTCGTCTTTCGCGGAGCGAAAGGCGACTATCGGACAGTAATTCCTCGAACGATCCCAAGGTGGCTCTGCCGAGTCTACACAGTTGCGACGATCAATAACTGGTCAGCCCAGTGTATAAGTCACACAACGAAAATCTCGCAAACAGTAGGGTAAATGCGAAGAACGCATATCATTGAAATGCCACGACGGACGACTTCAATCTGGTTAGAATCAACACTACTCCGGCATCCCACCTAACTTCACAACGGAACCCCACCATGGTTACAACACAGAATCGCCGTTCGTTCATTAAGTCGACCGCAATCGCTGGTACAGCGATCGCTCTCCCTGCGCTTCAGTATTCGCGAGTCTTTGGAGCCAACAGTCGCTTAGGAATCGCCAGTATCGGAACGGGCGGTAAAGGCCGGAGTGATTTGAATGGTGTAGCGGCAAGTCCCGATGTCGAAGTCATCGCGCTGTGCGATATCGACAGCTCAGCCAAGCATCTGGGACAAGCGGCCGAGAAGTACAGTTCGGCGAGACAGTACGCCGACTGGCGGAAGCTGCTTGATGAGTCGAATGACATCCAAGGTGTTCTCGTATCAACCCCAGACTTCATGCACGCACCGATTTCTTTGGCGGCCATGCATTTAGGAAAACACGTGTTCTGTCAAAAGCCGCTCACGCACTCGGTCCACGAGGCGCGGCAAATGAAACTAGCTGCATCGAAGTACAACGCCGTGACTCAGATGTGCAATCAAATTCAATCGCACTCTGCATATCGAACGGCAGTGCACATGGTACACACCGGCATGATCGGCAAGGTAAAGGAAGTCCATTCGTGGCAAGGTGGTAGTCCGCGTTGGCCGAGGCATCTGCCGAGGCCCGAAGGCAATGATCCCGTACCCGCAAACGTGCGTTGGGATCTGTGGCAAGGCGTCGCGCCGGACCGCCCTTACAAGATTGGCATGTACCATCCCTTCAATTGGCGTGGCTGGCAAGCCTACGGTACTGGGCAACTCGGCGATTTTGGATGCCACATTCTGGACCCAGTTTTCAAATCGCTCAAACTCGGCTCTCCAACCAAGCTCAAAGCCGAAGCACCGACGTTGTTTCCCGAGTCGTGGACAGATCAAGCAACAGTGTATTACGAGTTCCCTGGCACTGAGTACACGCTTGGTCCCACCCTACCAGTCACTTGGTATGACGCCGCCGGTGCGTCGCCGCCACGAGAAAACCTAGGCGACATTCCGGCTAGTTACAAACTGCACGGTGCAGGCTCGGTTCTCGTCGGTGAAAAGGGTTCCTTGGTAATCCCGCACGTGGCGATGCCGAAGATATTCCCAGAAGAGAAATTCGCGACGAAGGAATTGCCTGTGATCGAAGGCGTCGACCACTACATCCAATGGGCTGACGCGTGTCGGGAAGTCGGTGAAACCACTTCGCATTTCGATTACGCCGGACCACTGACAGAGACTGTCTTGTTAGGGACGATCGGAATTCGTTTTCCTGGAGAAGAAATCGCTTGGGACGCCAAGGCTCTCAAGCTCAAAAACAACGCAGAGGCTCAGAATTGGGTTAAGAAGCCTTATCGAAAAGGTTGGGAACCAACTTGGGTCTAGGCTTTTGCTACTTTGGTTACGGCCGTCGGCAATATTTCCGAACCCGGAACGGCTCAATCCGCACGGCGTGTGACCTTCACGTAGATGGCGCTGCAGAGCGGTCTGCCATCCTTGTTCATGAACAGGGTTTCGAGCCGGGTCGTGCCGGCCTTTAGCGTCGCGGTGAACCTGACAAACGTATCGTCTGGCGCCGTGTCGGCGGAGCGTTCGACGCCGCCGATTTTCAGGCGGGCTTTGGCGATGGGGCGGGCGCCTCTGCCGTCGAACCGCTTGTTCGTCGATGAGGCCCCCGCGATGAGCGGAAGGTTGGCCTCGGGAGCCCAGCGGCGCAACTCGAACCCATATTCTCCATCCCGCTCGACGATCACATCCCAATACCCGACGGTGTTGGCGGCGAACAGGTTGCCGCCGTTGTCGCAATAGCCGCCGATCCAGTCCTGGGCGTAGAGCATCATGGGGTTAGCTTTTTCCGCGCCGAGGATGATGTAGCGAGGCTTGTCGAAAAGGGGCCGGGCCTCGGCGTGCCATTGCTCGTAATGCTCGGCCATCGCCTTGGCGATCTTGGGGCGCGTTGCGGCGATGTTGGTTGTCTGAGCGGGGTCGGTCTTCAGGTCGTACAGTTCGTTGGGCCCGACCAGCCGCCACGTGCCCCACATCACCGCGGCGGGGTCCCACTTGGCACCGGAGATGCGGTACTGCACGACGAGTTTGCGGTCGGCGAGTTCCTGCTGCGTGCCGAGAAGCAGTCCGGCGAGGCTGACGCCGTCGAACCGGGCGTGAGGCGCGTCGAGCCCGCACAGTTCGATCAGCGTCGGCAGCAGGTCCTGTACCTGCGTCAGTTCGCCGATATCGGCGCCGTGTTGAAGATCGCCGCCAGGCCAACGGACGAAGCACGGCACGCGATGGCCGCCCTCGTACACCTGCGTCTTTTTCCCGCGCATCCCCGCGTTGTACAGTTTCATCGCCTGTGTGCTGCGCGTGCCGTTGTCGGTCATGAAGATCAAGATCGTATCGTCGCGCAGGTTGTTTTTTTTAAGGAACTGTTCGAGCCGGCCAAGGTTGTCGTCGATATTTGCGATCTGTCCGTAGAACGCTGCGTGGACCTGTTTGCCATCGTATTTGTCAATGTTTGTATACGGGGCGGCGTCGGATTCGACCACCATGTCCGGGGCGTGCGGCGTGTTGGTCGGCAGGTAGCAGAAGAACGGCTTGCCCGCCGCCCGCTGCCTGCCGATCCAATCCATCGCCTCGTTGAAATAGATATCGGTGCAGTAGCCCTCGTACCTCTTGTCGACGCCGTTGTGGTCGAGCACCGGATCGAAATACGTATTGCCCCAATGGTCTGCTAGCGAGGTGATGCCCCAGGCGCGGTGGTGTAGCGTCTCGTGGAAGCCGCGGTCCTGTGGGCGGTGGGGGTGGCTGTCGCCCAGGTGCCACTTGCCGAAGTGCCCAGTGGCATAGCCGGACTGCGCGAAGAAGTCGGCCATCGTCGGCAGTTCACGCCGCATCATCGACCGGCCCTGGCAGACGGCGGTGCAGCCGTTGCGCATCGCGTCGATGCCCGTCATCAACTGCCCGCGCGTCGGCGAGCACATCGGAGCCACATGGAAATCGGTGAACCGCGCCGACTCGATGTGCAGGCGATCCATGTGCGGCGTGCGCAGCACCGGATTGCCGTGCGCCGTCAGGTCGCCGTAACCCTGGTCGTCGGTGATCAGCAGGATCACGTTTGGGTGATCGGCGGCCTGCGGATTGCGTTTGGCGGCCACAGCAGTGTGGGTGAGCAGCAGACTGGTGCATATGCCAAACAGGCAGCTTGATAAAGTGAGTGACGGCTTCATGGGATGAGAATCCTATGGGTGTCTCTACGAAAAACTCTACCGACGTTGGTCACCAAGGAGTT
>NYXM01000037.1 GCA_002685655.1 Planctomycetaceae bacterium | reverse complement strand
TTGATAATCCTACTCGGCTTCGACCACAATCCCAGCGACGATTCCGAGCAACTTCAAAACACGAGCTAGCCTTGGATTCAGCGCCATCACGTCAGCCATCAACTGACTCGCAGATTCGCTGCTGAAGATCAGCGGCTTGGGGCCAAACTCATTTTCTACAGTCCCGAGAAACTTTTCGTCGTAAGTCGTTGGCACCTAATACGAGGTCTGACCGAAGCGCCGGATTCCTGGTGCCACAGCTCGTTTCTTGTATTCACAAATGATGGGCAATGACGCTAACTTCATGGTGGCTCACACAAGGAGGTCGCCATGTTTTTTCGACAGAAACGATCAGGTAAGTACAGGTATCTGCAGATCGTCGAGAACCGTTGGGAAGACGGCCGCTCCAAACAACGCGTCATCGTGACATTAGGTCGCCTCGACGAACTACGCGAACAAGGCCAACTCGACGGCCTGTTGCGATCTGGCGCGAAGCTCTCGCAAGCCGCCATGTTGCTGACTGCACAGCAGAAAGGCGAACTGCCGGTCATTGTGACCAAGCGGATTGGACCCGAGTTGATCTTCCAACGGCTGTGGAGTGAGCTAAAGATCCCGCAAGTACTCACCGCGTTGCTCGCCCCACGACGCTTCGAGTTTCCCATTGAGCGAGTCGTCTTTCTGACCGTCCTGCATCGCTTGCTGCACGGCGGAAGCGACCGCAACTGCATGTCTTGGAAGGACGACTATCATCTGCCCGGAACGGAAACGTTGCAGTTGCACCAGATGTATCGTGCGATGGCCTGGTTGGGAGAACCGCTCGGCAAGGACGACCAAGACGGGGCCACACCGTTCGCTCCACGCTGCATCAAGGATCAAATCGAAGAAGGCCTCTTTCATCGTCGCCGCGACTTGTTCAGCGAGTTGGCCTTAGTCTTCTACGACACGACCAGCATCTACTTCGAAGGGCGCGGCGGCGAGACGATCGGGCAATATGGCCACAGCAAGGACCATCGCCCCGATCGTGTGCAGATGGTGGTGGGCGTCGTGCTAGATGGGCAAGGACGTCCTTTGTGTTGTGAACTGTGGCCCGGCAACATCACCGACGTGAAAACATTGCTTCCCATCGTCGACCGTCTGCGAAAACGGTTCGCCATTCGTAGCGTCTGTGTCGTCGCAGATCGCGGCATGATCAGCCAAGGCACAATCGAAGAACTGCAATCGGCAGAACGCCGCGTGCACTACGTTCTGGGTGCTCGCTTGCGGAGCGTGAAAGAGATTCGCGAGAAAGTGCTGTCGCATCCGGGTCGTTATCGAGAAGTGCATGGTCCGAAGGAGAAGAGCGGCGATCCTGCTCCATTGCAAGTCAAGAACGTGCGGATTGACGGGCGTCGTTACGTCGTTTGTTTGAATGTGGACCAGGCGAAGAAGGACCGGGCCGACCGCGATGCAATCGTGGCGGCTTTGGAGGAACAACTGCAGCGAGGCGACAAGTCGCTGGTGGGCAACCGTGGCTATCGCAAGTATCTCAAGAGTGGCAAGACGCATTTCGAGATTGACCAGCAGAAGATCAAGTCCGAAGCCCGCTACGACGGCAAGTGGGTGTTGCGAACGGATCTGAATGAGTTGTCGGCTGAAGAGGTCGCCTTACGCTACAAGCAACTTTGGATGGTGGAGGATTGCATCCGCAGCATCAAATCGATCTTGGAGACGCGTCCGATCTTCCACCACCACGACGAAACGATTCGCGGACACGTGTTCTGTAGTTTTCTGGCGTTGGTGATTCGCAAGGAACTACAAGACCGGCTGACGGTCGCGGGACACTCAACGGAGTGGGCGGACGTATTGCGTGATCTGGAGTCACTGCAGTCGCTGGAAGTGGAGTATCAAGGGAAGCGTTTCCGGTTGCGAAGCGAAGCACGTGGTACGTGCAGCCAAGTCTTCCAAGCCGTTGGCGTCGCCTTCCCCCCAACAATGGAGCACGTCATCGACTAACGCTATTCCCAAGACAACTCACGCGCATGGTGCCAACAGCCACCCGCCTCGCCGTAACCACTTGTAGAAAAAGTACTTGGCGATTGCCACTGTAGAAAACGAGCCAAATCCCCTGCGCTCCGTGTGACGCTCGGACGCTAGAAGCACTGGATGCTTTGGTATCAAAGGCGATAACAAACCGCAAAAACTGAGGCAAATCTGCAGCCTGTGACGACGCACGCGACGGCTGACGTTCTGGCACCTCACGCGTTCTAATGTTGAACACGGCAGTCGACAGCTGGTATCATATCGGTGATTGCCTTCCCGCCTACACCGCTGTCCCGCCAAAGTTTCGCGTCGATCTTGGAGACGTATCTAATGCCTGCTCGCTGTACGCTGCTGTTGACCTATATTCTGGTATCGCAGGCTCTCATCCTCGCAGCCCACGGGCAAGAGGATGTTGATTACACCGCGTTGGCCGAGCCGACTTTCGCCAATCGTTTGGCGTTGACTGATGATCAGAGGGCAGCGATTGCGAAGCAACTGGACGAGCGAGTCCAGAAGCTCGTGGCGGCGAAGCCTGACGAACGTCCGAAAGTGCTGGCGGAGTCGAACCAGAAGCTTGAGAAGTTGTTGAGCGACGAGCAGAGGGCGACGTTTGCCGCACTCGTGGCAGGTGGCAAGCTGCGATTCAATTTTCGCCAACAGAAATGGCCGGACGTTCTGGACTGGTTTGCCAGACAGGGCGATTTGTCGCTTGTCATGGATACGGCACCACCAGGAATGTTCACGTACAGCGATACGAAGGAGTATTCACCGCCCGAAGCGATCGATCTGTTGAACAGCGTGTTGTTGAGCAAAGGGTTCACGTTGATGCGGCGTGAAAAGATGCTGATCGTCGTGGACACCTCTGAGGGCATCCCGTTTGAGATGGCTCCCAGAGTGAGTGTCGAAGAGCTGGCCGATCGAGGGCGTTTCGAGATTGCCACGGTCGAGTTTGCTCTTGGTGGACGGCCGATTGATACTTGCCTCGCCTTGGTGAAGGAACTGATTGGCAAACACGGTCGCGCGACACCACTGACTGCAGCCGGCAAGCTAATCGTCACCGAAACCGCGGGCAAGCTTCAGGCGATCAACGAGGTGATTTCGGCCGTTCCCGTTCCGAAGCCTCCGCCCAAGCCTGAGCCACAACCGAAACCGCCCGCGCCGATCTTCGCCGTATATCCGGCCAAAGGCCTCGACCCAGAAGCGACAGTCGACACGTTGCAAGGATTGTTCAACGCAGCGACGATCAAAGCGGATCCTACTGCCGAAGAGATTCATGTTTACGCGGCTCCCGCCACCCACGAGGGCATCAAAACTTCCTTGGAGAAGATGACGGCGAACGTGAGTGGCGACAAGCGTGCGCGATTGGAGATCTACGCGGTCAACATTAAAGACTTGACTCAATTGCAGTCGCAACTGGAACTCGCCGTTCCGAAGGCACAGGTTACGGCGGACGAGGCTCAGCAACGTTTGCTCGTCGTCGCCAACGCGGAACAGCAAGCGGAGGTTCAGCAGACGTTGGAAAAGCTTGGCGCTGCAAGTGAAGAAACAGCGAGCAAGGCAACTGTCACGGTGTATCAAGTTGAAGCTGAGGCAACGGATGGGCTTGTAACGCTTCTGCAACAGATCCTTCCGCGCGGATTGGTCATTTCACAGCCGGGCCGGATTGCCGTTCGAGCCACGCCGGACGAACAGAAGCTGGCTCAAACGACGATCGATCAATTCGAGCAATCAAAGCAGAAACCGGAACTCCCCTCGCTGAAGTTCTATCCGCTCAACGGACCGCTCGATCCGGCATTGCTTTCCGCAGTTCAAACGACCGTTCCCGATGCCGCGGTGACGCTGCTTGACGACGGCAAGCGGCTATCTGTGCTGGCAATCGCTGAGGACCAGTCACTGATTGCGGCAACGCTCCAGCAGATCGAAGCCGACCTGCCGCAGCCGGCAAAACGGTCGCTTGAGATCTACAATCCGGAACAGATCTCCGCGGCGGAACTACAAACGCTATTGGGATCGGTGGTGCCTGACGCGCAGATCAATGTAGGTCCTTCCGGCGAGCGTTTGATTGTTTGGGCGACGGAAACCGAACACGAGAGCATCTCGGCAACGCTGCAGAAGGTCGGCGATGAACCTCGACCCAAAGAACCGTCACTCGCAACCTACGAAGTCCCCGAACCTGAAGCCTCGGCGATCTTGACCGCGGTGCAGTCGTTGGCACCGAAGGCGCAAGCGAGTCTCGATTCCACCAGCCGCCGCCTGATCGTGATCGGTGCCGCAGCAGATCAGCAGTTGATCGGCGAACTCGTCGAGAAGCTCGCACCAGCGGGCGATGATCCGCAAAAAGTGCTGATTGCTTATCCTCTCGCTCAGGGCGATCCGGCCGCCGTCGTCGAGATGCTTCAGGAGTTGCGGCCGGATGTGCGATTCGCCGCCGACAAGCGGGCCAATCGCATCCTCGTCACGGCACCGCTGCGCGAGCAGCCTCGCCTGCAAGCCGTCATCGAACAGTTGGACGCGGCGCCGGACACCAGCCAGGAGGAAGTCGTCAAGCCATATCGTCTGAACACGCTGAATCCAGCGATCGTCGTCGAGTTGCTGCAACCGATCTTTCCGGAAATGCGATTATCCGTTTCCGAGGAGTCGAAGCAACTTTTGGCGGCCGGCACGGAATTCGATCACAAAAAGTTGGAAGAAACTGTCGAGAGAATTGGCGGCGAGGATGCTGCGACGGCCCAGGTTCAGAGTTACGACATCGGCACATCTGATTCGGATCAGGTGCGAAACGTCCTGCTGCAACTCGTCCCCGAAGCGGTCGTGTCATCGAATCCCGAAGCCCAGCGGATAATGGTCTGGGCCGATGATTCCGGTCACGGAGCAATCAAGCAAGCCATCGACCAGTTCACGCGGCAGGAACCCGATCAAACGCGGCAACTCCGTACGTATCCGCTGCCGAAAGCGATCAGCTCGGCCGCGTTGACGATGCTGCAGCCCGTCGCGCCCGATGCACTGTTGTCACTGGATGAATCGGGACAACAGATCATCGCTTGGGCGACGGCACGGCAGCAGCAGGCCGTGCAACAGGCGATTGAGGAATTGAGACAAAACCTGCCGCAGCGGGAAGACGTTTCGTTGCGAGTTCATCAGGCGACGGCCGGCGTGTTGCGAAACGCCAACGCTTTGTTGACGGACGTGGCACCACAAGCGCGTCTGGTCGAAGCCGCTGACTCGGACAAGTGGCTCGTGTGGGCAACAGCATCAGAGCACCAAGCTGTTGCGGAGTTGCTAAAGACGCTGACCGAACAGGTTGATCCAAAGAGAAGTGCTCGTTCGATCAAAGCGTATCCGTTGGCGAGAACGGACGCCTCGGTGGCTCGTCAGATGGTCACGGATCAAGCTGAGAACGCGACGATTCTGGACAGCTCCGACGCACGGCGGCTGATCGTGCTTGGGACAGCTGACGAGCATACGAAGATCGAAGCCGTACTGGCGGAACTGGCCACGGTGCTCAAGCAGCCGGACACATCGCTACGAGTCTACCCGATTGAAGACCGCCGGCTGGCCGCTCAGACGATCGTCGACTCTTTGGACGCCGAGGTGAGCGAAGGGGTTTCGATTCAGGTCAATGTCGATGCAAATAGTTTGATTGTGCGTGCCAATGAGGCTTCGCACGCGCGTTTGAAGCAGGCCATCTCGGCCCTGGTCGAGCAGCTGCCGCCGGCACCTTCTCTGAACACACAGGTGTTTCGGTTCTCGCACGGCAGTCCTACCGCCGCGCTGCCCGTGCTACAAAGCCTCGTTCCCACCGCGAGCATCGCGGCTGATGACGTAGCAGGCACGCTGGCGGCAACGGCTTCCGATGCTGACCTGGCACAAATCAAAACGGTCGTTGAACAGATGCAAGCGACCGAACCTGATGCGAACTTCGTGACTCGAATCTATCGCTTCAACAAGGTCTCCGCGGAAACCGCGCGATCGACGTTTCTGCAGCTCGCCCCCGACGCCAGCGTTGCATCCGACAGCGGTGCCAATGTCGTGATCGCTTCCGCTCCGGAGAAGGCGCATCAGATTTTCCGCGAAGCGGCTGCCCAGCTTGATGGCTCGCCGACGGGCTCAACTGTTCGCGTGTATCCGCTCGACGCGAACCAAATCACAGCTGCCGAGGTCGCTGCGGCGATGGACGATGCGCTGAAGAATTCCGTGGCGATTCAGGTGAACGAAGCGGTCAACAGTCTGATCGTGCGAGGCAGCGAAGAAGCCCAGCAAGAAATCCGATTGGCGATCGATGCGATCGTAGAACAACTGCCGGCGGCTCCGGCGAAGACAACAAAGGTCTACCCGCTGAAACTGGCATCCGCTGAAGTCGTCCAAGAAGCCGTCGCCTCGTTGGTCGAGAGCGGTTCGGTCGTGGGCGACGAAGCGAGCGGTTCGCTGTTGGTGACAGGTACGGACGCGGATCACAAGCGAGTCGCAGAGGTGATCGAAAAGCTGGACGTCGTACCCAGCCAACAACCGGTCATGCGCGCGTACCCGATTCGGCATGCAGACCCGAAGGCGGTTTATCAGACAGTATCGCAGGCGTACGAGCGCAGTGGAGACGTTTCCGTCACGTACCAGCCAACGACGCGGTCACTGTTCGTCGTGGCAACACTCCAGCATCAGGCGGTTTTCAAGGAGTTGATCGCCGAGTTAGACCAACCGGGGCCGCCGCGGCAACCGCAATATGCGAAGGTTTACTCTTTGGCTAACGTTGACGGCGATGTAGCGGCTTCGGCACTGAACACGCTGTTCCAAAGACAAGATGTGGAGATCCAATTCAATCCAACGGGCAACGCGCTCGTCGTCGTCGCCACGACCAGTCAACACAAGTCCGTCGAGGAATCGCTCAAGCAGATGGAGGGCATCGAACGTGCGTTGGAGGTCTTCGCTTTGCAAAATACCGATCCGTTTGTCGTTGAGAACGCCGTCTACGATCTGTTCGTCGATGCACCGGAAGGCGCTGCGCCGTCGGTTTCGAGCGACTACGATTCGCAGCGACTGTTCGTCCGCGGGACAAAGCCTCAGATCGAGCAAATCCGTAAACTACTCGTTAGCCTGGGCGAACCGGTCGAGGACACCCGCGAAGCACGTCAGTCAGGCGATGTGCGCACGATTCCCTTCCGCGGCGACACACGCGAAGCGGTGCGGCAGATCGAATCGATTTGGGCTCGACTCCGCCCCAACCGTATTCAGGTTATCACACCTTCCCAACGCAACTTGATTCCGCAACAGCTTCGTAAGATGCCCGAGAAGCCAGATGAACAAGACGGGAATTCAGCGGACAGCGAGAAGAACGGCACTGACAAGTCCTCGGCCGTGCAAACCCCGTCGCGTTTCCATTTTGTCGCCATACAGCAGACCACGCGAAAGGAAGCACCCGAGCAAGC
>NYXM01000036.1 GCA_002685655.1 Planctomycetaceae bacterium | reverse complement strand
GATCTACGCCGACGGGCCACTGATCTCGTTCCAGTTCGAGGCCCACGACGAGCACGAAAAGATCGCCGGCGGCACGCACAAGCTGCGTGTGATCCAGGCCGCCCGCCTTGCCAAAACGGTGGAAGGCAAGACGCGACAGCAGAAATCCTGATAAGTAACAAAGTGCAACCAGATGAACAAAGAAATGGATGAGACAGGCTCAGGGAAGGCCCAGTCAAGTCAGTCGTTTGGTGCCTCAAGTAGCTGTCGACTTCGCATCCATTGTTCACAACGCTTCGGCCAAGTCGAGGCAGGATGTTCGGTCGGCCGTAACCCGAAACCGTGTCCGCCACTGGCGTAGAGGTGAAGTTCTGCTGGCACTTTTGCCTTCTTCAAAGCCAGATACATTGCGATGCTGTTTTCTGAGCTGATGCCGTCGTCACTGGCGTGAGCAAAAAACGTCTGTGGTGTATCCGCAGTGACTCGAATTTCGGGGGCCAGTTCATCACCGTCAATCAGATATGCGGGGTAGATCAGCACTGCGAAATCAGGACGGCAGCTAACGCCGTCAATCTTGTCGACGGCATCATAACTCTTGAATGTTCATTTGGTGATCCTTAGCGCTGCAACTCGAAGACGGCGAGTACGGGGCGATGGTCGGATGCCATCCTCTCGTCGATGACCATTGCCAGGCTGACTCGCAACCTGCCAGCGGGTCGGTAGAAGATGTAGTCGATCCGCGATGTCGGTTGCGTGGCGGGCGCCGTCGGGGAGGCTGGTTCGTCGGTTGCGTTGGACCAGTGTTTCAGTAGTAACTGAATCGGATCGGAGTTGGGTTTGGAATTCATGTCGCCTGCCAGGATTGTCGGCATGTCATCGTCCTGGGAAAACAATGCATTGATGGTCTTGGCTTCGGCAAGTCGGTCTTCCGCGACATTGTGTTGGAAGTGGGTGCTAATAAACCGAAGCGGCTCGCCATCGCGGCCACGAAGCGTGACGGCGATTGCCCCACGCGGATACGTGATGCGCTGGGGCGTGCTTTCTGTGTAGGGGAGTGGATGGATGACTACGTCCAGGATCGGCAAGTGTGTCAGCACGGCGTTGCCAAACAGCCCGCCTTCGTAATGCTGTGTCGGTCCGAAACGCGCCCTCATACCGGTCAATTCTGCCAACCTTCGAATCTGGTGGACACGATTTGATCGCTTCACGCCCACATCCACTTCTTGCAGCGCGACGAGATCTGGCTTTGCGTTGTTGATCACAGTCGCCAGCCGCTGAACATCGTAACGTCCGTCGTTGCCTTGACCGTAGTGGATGTTGTAGCAGAGCACCCGCAGCTCATTGCGGTCTTCATCTGCCTGGGCCGACGAACACAAGACGGCAGCAGCAAGCCCGAGACAGCTTAGCCACCACGTGCGACGAGAACGGAAGTCTGGCGAACGGGTATTCATTGTTGCCTCACTTCTAGTCGACAGGGGTTTGCTTTGCAAGTGATAGGCGATTGGCCAATTCTAAGTAGTGGGCGTCAGTTCTGGACTCCAGTTTGCTCGAATCATTTCGGCCAGGCGATCAAGGCTCTGGTCCGCAATGTGGCGGGGAGCTTCCAGCGTTGTGTCTCGTGCGGGAAGGCCTTTGCGAGCTCGCAGGAAGTTGAGAAACGCCTGGCAAAAACTTGGGTCGCGAAACAGGTCGTGTACAAACGAACCGAAGATCGGTTTATGTGGATGTACGGCACCGTCATACTGTCCCTCGACGCCTCGTTCTTCACTGGAATACAGAGGGCGATCGTATCGTCCTGTCACATGACCACAGTGGATTTCGTACCCGCTGACTGGACCCACAGCACCAAATGGGTTGAACGACGTGGGATAGTAGGTACGACGCGCTACGGTCTTCTTCGTCGCGAAGGCGAAATCGATGTCAAGCAAGCCCATGCCGTCGATGGAATCCAGGTCCGATTCAATGTGATGGGGGTCATGTAGTTGTCGGCCCAGCATTTGGAAGCCACCACAGGTCCCGAAAATGGGAATCCGTTCGGCCAACGCCCGGATGCGTTTCTCCATCCCCGATTCACGTAAGACGCTGAGGTCGTCGACGGTGTTCTTGGTGCCTGGGATGAGTACCGCATCGGGCTGACCGAATTCTTCGGAGGTGCGGACCAGCAGAACTTCCACATCGTCCACTTGCGCGAGCAGGTCGAAGTCGGTTGTATTGGCGATGTGTGGCAGGTAGGGGATGGCGATCTTGAGCGGTGCGTGGGGGCGACTAGGAAAGACCGCGCGGTCTTCCTCGTCGAGCTGCAAGCCGTAAAGCATGGGAAGGACGCCGCGAATTGGTACTGAACATGAAGCATCGTGAAACGCGATACCAGGGCGCAGCAGTTCCAAGTCGCCACGAAACTTGTTGACCACAAAGCCTTCGAGCAGGCCAAGACCCTCACGATCGATTCGACGAAGGATGTCATAGGTTCCAGCAAATTGGGCAAAGACGCCGCCGACATCAATGTCACCAAGGACGAAGACGCGGGCGCTGAGGAGTTTGGCGACGGTGAGATTGACGACATCGACCTCGGCCAGGTTCGGTTCTGCGCATGAGCCGGCACCTTCGGCGATGATCAGGTCGAATTCCGCCCGCAGAGTTTCGATCGATTGAGCAACGATAGCGAGCTTTTCGTCGCGGAGTGACGGATCCAGGAAATTCTCTTGTGCTGTAACATCGCGAACCGTTTGACCGTCGATGATCAACTGGCATTCAGTATCCGATTTTGGTTTGAGCAAGATTGGGTTCATTTCGACACGTGGCGCTTGTCGAGCACCTTGTGCCTGGACGGCGATGGAACGTGCGATTTCCTCGCCGAAATCCGTCACGTACGAATTCAGCGCCATATTCTGAGATTTAAACGGCGCGACACGAAACCCAAGGTTGGCAAAATACCGGCACAGGCCCGCCACGATGGTTGTCTTTCCGCAGTGTGACCCCGTGCCCAGGATCATTATCGATTGGTGGGCGGTTGGCTGCATGTCGGCATCCAGGACGCGGCGCGGCTCTGATTCTCCTGCTGTTCGTTCCGTGGCCAGGGCTTTTAGCCGCGAAAAACACCACAGCCTTCAGAGGGGCGTGCCTATGGTCGACCTGCCGCGTCTGGGCCGACTACAATTGCTCACTCTTTTGCCACGGCGCGAGCAGCGCTCCACCCCAGGTTCGTGCACGACCAAGCGGTTCAATCGCCACACTTGGCCAGCGGTAGGCAACCAATGCATAGAGGCCAAAGAAGACGGCGACGGAGCAAACATCGCCGGCCATTCGGTACTTAAAGAACGGCAACGCGGCCAAATAACATTCCATCAGACCAGTCGCCGTTTTCGCGTACCAAGCACTGGTCAGCCAAACAACAAAGTTGATCGTCACCAGGCTCAGCACGGAACAGCATAACGCTGACGCCACCAACCGCAGCGGTGTCGCGTTTCCACGCATCGAACGTCCGATCAGCACGGGCACCACTGCGACCAGATAAACGGCTGACATGAGCATCGGTTCGTAAGAACCGAGCACCAGATCGCTCAGCGACAACACGATCAGTGGAATCAGGTAGGCGACCGAACCGCGGCGGAGATACCACCCGGCGAAAATCGAGGCACCCGTGACTGCCACAAAACCGGGCGCATGGGGCAGCAATCGCGACGCAACGGCAAGGATCACCAAGACTGAAATGACAATGACGTCAATGATGACGGGTCGGTTCTTCATTTGATTTCTCCTTCTCTGACGGGCCTGGAGCCAATGGTGAAGGTCTGGATCTTGTGACCGACCGACAGAACCGTCTTATTACTTGGCGCAAGTGCAAGGACGACGCCACCTTCGAGCGCAACCTTTGCCTGATTGTGGGTTACTATCTTATTGCCTTTGACCGTTCCTAGCCAGATGACCCCCTCCTCGGTGCTCGCGACAAAATGCGGCTGGCCGCCAAATTCGAACAATTCGAAGGAAAATGTGAACACCTGGTCACGTGTATTATCCAAAATCAGCCTCTTACCGGCAACCAGGTCCAGGGAATTTCCGGCGATGCGGTAGATCCAGAGGTTGTTGTCTGCGTCGCCAACGGCGCAATTGACGACGGCAATCAGATCGCCGAGGACCGCGACATCGTTCAAACCACGCTGTGCTGACGCGTTGTATCGACGACGCGAGAGAATCTTGCCGCTGGGGACTTCCAGCAGGCAGATGTCGCCATCTTCAGCCACCGAGATCACCCGACGGTGCCCACAGACCGCAAGTCCGCGAATGTGCCATGACTGCCCTTGCCACTGCACCGGATCACCCGAACGCAACGAGATGGCCCGCATGAGTCTCAGCGTCGACCGTTCCGCGGGGCGGGCTCGGCGCTCGTTGCCGTCGCTCAGAGACCAGATCGTGAGATAGCCGTGCTGATGCCCGACGAAAAGCAAATCTTGGTCGTTCTGGTCGACTCGAACCGCGCTGACGGCCGTACCGTATTTGGGAGCGAAGGGCAGGGTGAGGGGCAGAAAGTCGTTGTCAACTTGCCGCCACCACACCAGCGATTGCGCGTCGTTCGAACTGACGAACTGACCTCCGCCCAAGTTGGCCAACATTTCGATCCCCTGCTTTGACGGAGTCGTCAACGCATCGACCAGGACGGGGCCGAATTCCGATTCGCTGGACATGGTTCGGAAGACCGTGATCGTGCCGTCCCACCGACCCACGATGAAACGTCTTGCGTCCAACCATGTGGCGACCTGAGCTCGGGAATAGGTAGTGCCCAGTCGGATCAGCGCGGCCTTTGCACGCAGTTGCGTGATCGGAGGCGTGGCCTTGACGTCTTGACCTTCGGCTTGGTGGCACCAAAGCACCGATAACGGGCCGACTGCGAAACAGGCGAACGCCAGAGCGAGCAGTTCGGCTCGAAGATTTCGCCGTCGGCAGTTCGTCACATTACGGTTCTCCAGGACTGGCCAGCAACACAGCACGCCCTGGCATTGTGGTGACATCGCCCAACAGTGTCAACTTGGCGGATCAGGGCCACCTCGTGCCTTGTGTTGCGTCTTCATGACGCGCGAAATGACCAGAAGCAGATTCAAAGCCCACGTCGGGTGAGAACTGGTTTTGAAACTGCCTCCAAAATGACGCTGTACACGACAACACTATCCACGCACGCGACGGTGCAAACGCAGATCTTCAATGCCGTGGTAGGTCAACAGCAGCGCACCGTCCGATGCGTTGTAGTCGAAGACATCTTCCATGAAGCGTTCATGGCCCGGCCAGGGATAGCCAAAGACCAGGTCGAAGTCGCACAAATCCAAACCGAGGTCTTCGTAAGCGCTGGGCGTATCGAGGTCGATGTGAGCCAGCTCTTCTACGTCTAGGATCAAGTCGTCGCTGCCTGGTGGAATCAGGCTGCCGTAGGCGAATTGGGCTGGGATGCCGAAGTCCGCGGCAAGCTGTTCGGCACGCTGAACAAGTTCGCCTTGGACATCGATTCCGCAGGCGTCGAATTCTTGGAGTGATGCCAAGAGGGTGATCACACCAAAGCCGCATCCCCACTCACAGAAAGCACGGCCAGCGATCAGGTGCTGTTCCACGATCCAGCGCAGGTGGGCATCTACAGCCAGAAAATCACTGCACACGAAATCGTGGATCACGTTGCTACGGCGGTGGTGAAGAAAGTCATCGATTCGCTCGCTCGCTTCACGCAGCAAAGCCTGAGCTTCATCGGAAGGCGGTGGCGCACTGAACAGATCTGGGAGTTCTATCGGTTGCAGCATTGTCGGATCGCCGACGCATATCGTATTTGAGTCTTTATGGTCGGAAACTTGTCGTATTTGAGTCAAGTTTTAGCGACGGGCACCGACCGCAGGTTGGTCGGGGAGCGGGTTAACAAGACCGAGCGGTAGCTCGGATTGGTTCGAGGCCCTGCCTCGTTAGAATCGCGACATGATACCGTGCGACTTGTTTGCACGCCATGGCGGGAGTGAGTGCCCAAACCTGGGCGTGAATTCGATCGACTGCGACCGCCTGGTCCTGCCCATGGTCCCGCGAAATCGGGCGAGTGGACAGCCGAGCGTTCTTGTAGCGAAACTCGTAGCAAGATGTTGCTGGTCTGACTCAATGACCGTCCGGAATCTCGACGATATTAAATGTTGTTGAGTGGCACAAACGGCCCCGTGCCAGGGCTGTGGGCAACTTAACCTCGGATGTCGAGATTCGATGCAATCTGTTGCCCCTTCATTGGTTCGGTTGGATGTTGGGGGACGGATTGTGAATTTGGCACAGTGGTTGCACTCTTGTCAAGAACGCCGTTTTGGTATCCAATTTGGCAGGCTTGTAACGTGTGCGATAAGGAGTGTGTGGCATGTTTTTCTTTGATTTAGAGTACATCTTGATGGTCTTGTTGCCAGGGATGTTGATCTCCGGGCTGGCAAGCTGGCGAGTGAAAGCGGCGTTCAATCGTTATTCGAAAGTTGGCTCACGCCGAGGCATGACGGGTGCGCAGGCCGCTCAACTGCTCTTGGACCGCGCCGGGATCAACGATGTTAACGTCGTGCCAACGCGCGGATACTTGAGCGATCACTACAATCCGAGTTCTAGGCAATTGGCGCTTTCCGAGGGAGTTTTTTCGAGCAACTCGATTGCCGCGATCGGAGTTGCCTGTCACGAAGCGGGACACGCGATTCAGCACGCGCGACACTACGCACCACTATGGGCACGCTCGGCGCTGGTGCCAGCTGCCGGCATTGGCTCTGGGATTGGCTATATGGTGATGATCGCTGGGCTGTTCTTACGACACCCCGGAGTCGTTGGAATCGGCGCCATCTTGTTCTCCCTGGTGTTGCTATTTCAGATCGTCACGCTGCCTGTCGAGTTCGACGCCACGGCGCGTGCCAAACGGCTGGTAGTCGAGGCAGGAATCGTTGACGCTGATGAACGTGTCGGTATCGATCGGGTCTTGAACGCAGCTGCCTTGACCTACGTCGCGGCGGTCATTTCGACACTGCTCACCCTGCTGTATTTTCTGATGCGATCCGGATTGCTCGGCAACCGGAATTAGAGTCTAGCTTTCGGACATGCGCGCTCGGCGCGCGCATGTTTTGTGAGCGACGGGCACTGACCGCAGGTTGGTCGGAGAGCGTACCAAATACAGGCATGTTCCCCATTTGGTTGCGGCACTGCCGCGTTAGGCTTCCAGGACATCTGCGATCGCCCCAGTCGGCTCGGCCGAACAACAGCGGTCAGACGACCCAACGGACTTCGCCGCACACGATTTGGTCAGCCCAAGTGCATCATTCCTGATTCCTGCCACGGGGCGAGCCAGCGCCACCTGCACGGATTCTTCCTGAACCAAGAATCACCCGGTTCTTTGCTTTCTCTCGTTGGAGATCGCCATTTTGTTTCACCGGAACCTCAATCAACAAAATGACTTACAGCACGGAAAGGCCGTGAAGTGGCATGGTCCAATAGACCAATCCTCGAAAAATGTGGCGAAATGGCCAGAATTGTGCCCCGGTATTTCCGTCAGATCTCAATAGACCCATTGAAGGGATGTCATTGTCGGGGGTGCCGAGGGGCAGAGTGGTCTCGGAGAGACCGCGGTACCCTGGACGACTGGCAAGCCCACTTTGTGCCGTTGGGGCAGGGGTCACAAAGTGGGTTTTTTGATCTTCAATAGACCGCAAAACGGGTCTCTGGGTGCCGCTTTTTTCTCCTGGGTAGTCTGTGCGTTTCCCAATCGCCATCGTTCACTCAGGCATTGGCGCGATCCGATGGTAATGAGAGGCGGCGGTTTGCGCGCATCGTACGCATACCTGCCCAATGGTCAAGATTGGCACGTGGCCATTTCGGTTCGGTAGGAATGGCCCGAGACTCCCGATGACCCAATCCTCAATTCGGCGACACCCAGTCCACAGACGCTGTATCGCGCTGCTGTGTGTGTTGTCGTTTGCGGCGTCCAACTCAGCAGCCGAGGCGCGGACCTTTCGGCTACCGTTCTCCTTTGCGTCACAGACACCTCACCCGGCTGTGGCACGCATCAGCGTTGCTGAAAAAGGGGCGACGTCACATGGAACAGGGACCTTGGTCAATGTTGCCGGACAGCACGGATTGATCGTGACGAATTGGCACGTGGTCCGTGATGCAACGGGTGAAATCCTCGTCGAGTTCTCCGATGGTTTTCGCTCAGCCGCGCGCGTCTTGAAGGTCGACGACGACTGGGACCTAGCGGCACTGCAGATTTGGCGCCCGCCGATGAAACCCGTGCCGCTGGCGATTGCGGCACCGCGTCCTGGAGACACGCTAGCCATCGCCGGTTATGGCAGTGGGCAGTATCGGACCGTGTCTGGACGCTGCACGCAGTACGTCGCGCCTAGTGCGAATCTGCCTTATGAAATGGTCGAGTTGTCAGCCGAAGCACGACAAGGTGATTCGGGTGGACCGATATTCAACGAACGCGGAGAACTCGCCGGCGTCCTATTTGGAGCGAGCCGTGGGACAACGTCAGGAAGCTACTGTGGTCGCGTGAGCGCCTTCTTAGCGACCGTTTTGAGTGGGGTGGAACCGAAACAGCTGGCGGGCACCGCTCCGCCCCTCGGAACACGAACAGTGATCGAGGAAGGGCCGGCGGTTACACCAGGCACGTCCATCGGCGCCAACGTTACACCCTCAGTGCCTGACATACACGGGATGCCATCATCTTCCCCTCAGTCGGCTGATACCGGCGAGCTTACATCTGCCGCACCGTATTTTGGATCGTCGCCGCGGTTGGTGCCATCGACTGATCTTTCACCGCCCAACGATACCAGCTCGCTTTCAGCTCCTGTCTATCGCGACGGAACTCCGCTAGGTGGCAGTGCCTGGGTCGATCCCGTTGACAACCAACCACTGCTGTCTTCACCGACTCAGCCTGCAATCGCACCTTGGGATGCCCTTGTCGGCCGAACGCCGTTCGAGCATGGCAAGTCAATCCTGGCGGGGATTGGAATATTGGCACTCCTGTTACGACTCTCAAATGTGTTGGCGGGCGGCCGAGATTAGTCTACTGGCCGATGCAATAAAGATGTTGGTGCGTGCGGATAAAGATCTGGCCATCAGAGACGGCGGGGGTTGCATTGCATTTTTCATCGAGCCGATTCTTGGCGATCACCGTGAGCTTGTCTTGGCTTAGCGAAAAGACCAATGTCGTTCCGCCCTGATCGGTTAGGTAACCGCGGCCAGCCACATAAACGATGGATCCCCAAAGCGCCCCGCCTCCTGTACCCTCTTTCCACAGAGACTTGCCGGTACGCGGATCAATGCACTCGATTGTGTTAGGGCTGGTATTTGGGCGGTAGACGAATCCTTCGACAAAGACACCAGTGCCGATGCTCTGTGGATTCTTCTCGGTTCGCCACAATCGTGATTTGGCCGTAATGTCACCGCTCTCACCCAGGCGAACGCCAATTCCCGGACCCCCGTAACCGCCTGTATCGACGCAAATGTCCCCAGCCATAACTGGCGACGAATAGGCAAGGTCGCCTTTCTTGTGCCGCAGACCGGCACAATGCCAGAGTACGTTGCCATTTGAAATGTCGTAGCCGACCAGGCGGTTTGGCATTGCACAAATTATCTGCTCTTGACCACCGACCGTCGCAATGACCGGAGTGCACCAGGACCCCATGTATTCGCCATCGGTTCGCCTGCTGCCATCGCCTTCAAGGGGTTCTTCTTTTTCCCAGACAGTGTTGCCCGTTGCTAGGTTTAGCGCCAGCACGCTAACTCTTTCCCCGGGACCGGTGTGCAGGATTACCCGTTCACCATGAATGACCGGGGACGTGCCATAACCCCAGATGTGCTTGAATTCGCCGAAATTGCGAGACCAAATCTTCTGACCAGAAAAATCATAACAATGAAGTCCCGCTGATCCGTGCCAAACGACCACTCGTTTGCCATCGGCGGTTGGTGTTGTTCCACAAAATGGGTTCGTCTTGTGAGTCGGCATTTCCCTGCCGAAGTCGACCGTCTGAACCCACGCCTGTTTGCCCGTAACGCGATCGAAGCAGTACAGCGATCGGAGTTTGCCGTCAGCGTCCTCGGCACACGCCACAAACACTTTTCCGTTGGAGACGATAGGACTGCCGTTGCAGGGTCGCGGCAGCGCGGTCTTCCACTTGACATTCTCTATCGCACTCCAATTCACGGGCACGTCCTTTTCGTCCGCCAAACCATTGCCGTGCGGCCCACGAAAACCTGGCCAGTCGCCAGCTTGAATGAGGCCAGGGATCAACAGAATGGAGCAGGTGAGGATCACGATACGATGGGGCATCAGTCTTCTCCGCGGATGTTCTTTTCAAAGGGGTGGGATACTCTTCGGTGACCTGGCGCCACTGGGAAACACTGGTACCAGCGACGGAATCAAAACATATCAGACCGGAATGGCATTAACAACTTCGTAAGGGATGTTGCGCGAGTCATTAAGCACCGCTACGACTGCTGTGCTGGCTAGACCAAAGG
>NYXM01000035.1 GCA_002685655.1 Planctomycetaceae bacterium | reverse complement strand
GTCGCTCATCCGATTCCTCGATCGTGTGGTTCAGTTGCATGGTGCGCGTTTGGGCATTCCAAAGTGCGACGTCAGAGTAATCGAGAGCTGCAAATCGGACAACCGGCTGGATTCCGCACAAAGAAAACCGATCCACGGAAGGCTTCGATGTTTGCTATTTCTTGTTCTTGCCCAGCAGAGTTCCGCGCCCGCCGGAACATTTCGGGATCATGTTCGACGGGCCCGATCATTTTCTTGAGAAAAGTGGCCCCACCCTTCATCAAGGAAGTCAGGCGCAACGATGTTTGGTTCACTCAAATGCCGGTAAAAGCCCCTGATTCTGTACCCGCAACCCAGAGATGCCCTCGCGCCCCCCCCAGCAGGGAGTAGCATCCGGTGTTGCTCTTGAGATGCTGACGCAGGAACTTGCGGGATTTGTGATTCACAATTGGTGAGAAATTGTGTATCAGATAACCCAATATGGGGAACGTCCCTTCGAGTTGAATTGCCAGCCGATCAATACCTTCCCAACGTTTATTTGGTCTCTATCGGCTTTCATCAAATGCTGGCACGAAACGCGGAGCCACGTAAATGGACGTGCACCTCGAGATTTTGCAAGGACGTCTGAAGCAAGGCAAGAATGAAGCAGGTGTCAACCGATTCAAGATTCGACTCAGTCGATTCGTCATCGGCAGTGACGTATCGTGTCACATGGTCTGCAAGAGCCGAACGATTAGCAATCGGCATTGCTTGATCCTGATCGAGAATGACATCGTGCTGGTCCGGGACCTGGACGGCAAGGCCGGAACGTTCATCAACGATGTGCCCGTCGACGGCACTCAGTTGATTGGCGACGGTGACAAACTACGGATTGGACGGCTCGAGTTCAAGCTACTGGTCACGGTCTCCCCGCCCCAATCTCCACCGCCGGAAACGACAGCTCCGACGACACCGGACGTGTCGGATCAACACTCTTTCGAGACCGTGGTCGGATCAGAAACCGTCGATACACTGGTCACGGACCTTCTGCAGGAAGAGGACGAGGTAGCTCGCGCAGCCCGATACGCCGATCCCACGGCTCGCTACTTTCGTGCGGATCAGATTCCACCGGACGAAGCAGTAGAAGTTGAGCCGGAGCAACCGCCAGCCAAGAAGCGACCAGCGAAACGAAGCGTGGGCAAATTGCCAACACCACTGCCGATCAAGACGAACGATACGGTGAGTGCTGCCGAACAAGCTTTGCACGAAATCTTCCAACCGTCGAAGGGACCAGGTAAGAGCTAGCGAGGCTGTGCCTCAGACCAACGCGAGCTATCGCTCCGATGCGGCGACCTCCGCTCCCCGACCAACTTGCGGTCGGTGCCCGTCGCTGAAAACTCGACTCACCTGTAGAGAAAGACCTGATACGAGCTTTCAGGGGGTTGTTCCGTAGGACGCTTGGCAAACATCGAAAGCGGTTACCGAGCGTCACTTCCAGCGTCTTGAATGCGGCAGCTTGATCCTAAGAACCACCTCTTGGTCAGGTTCTCCTAGTTGGCCAATCCCACACACCAGGCCACGAAGGTCGTCAACGGGCGAGCGGGTGCCCACACAGAAGCTCGCCGCATAACCACTGATCAGTGTCAACATGACACCGATCGTTAGGGCCCAACTCGTGCCGATAGGCTGGTCCAGCGGCCAAGCCCAGGCGAGACTTGCAATCGCGCTGGAACAGGTGAGCCAACCGGTCAGGACAATGCCGGCAATCAAGCCGATTCGCGCGCCCGTCGGATTGGTTCGCCGCGTGAAGATCCCCAACAAAAACACCGCCAACAACGGTCCACCCAGCGTGCCAGTGACCATGATTAAGGCACGAAAAACATCGATGGCCACAACCATCAGGATCGCCCCGGCGGTGACGATAATCCCAAACGCCAGAATGGTAGTCGGTGTATAGCGGTCAGGTGCATCGCGCGTCGAATCCGCATCCATCGATACCCGGGCACGGGTTGCCACGATACAGCCCAGTGCCAGCAAACCCGAATCCACAGAGGACATGATCGCTGCAAGAACGGCCGCAACTGCGAGTCCAACAAGTCCCCAAGGTAGTTGTGTTGTGATGTACCAGGGCAACAACTCGTCGTTTGCACGTGTGTGCAAGACCACTTCGCCGCGACGCATGTCAGCTCTGGGAGGATAGCGCGTCAAGAGCTGAAGCACGCGCAATCCCTCGATGGCGTTCTGGTCCAGCAATCCGTCCGCATCATCGATGGCGTCCCGACTGTTGGGACGAATGATTCGTCGCTGGTCAACTAAGGCCCGGATGTTCTGGGCATCGACGCGCGCGGAGGGATCGTCCCAGTCCAGAGCCGGTCGCCCGTCTTCTGCAGAGACCAGCGAATGACGTGTCGCGGGATCGACATTGGTGATCCACTTGGCGCGCAGTAGCTCAGAATGGTCGTGATAGAACGCCAGCAACGCAAGTCCCAAGTACGTCAGCAGCAGCACGATGATCGTCAACGACGTGCAACCTACCATGAAGGCTTGTCGGGCGACTTTCACGTCTCTTACGGCCAGTAGCCGCTGCACGGTGACTTGATCGGCGACAAAAAATGCCAGCACGGCCAACATGGCGTGCGGGACGGTGCCCCACTGCAACCACGTCGCGTGTCCATCGTCCGTCGGTTGCAGGATCCGGTTTCGCTCCAGCGACTCGGCCACGTGCCATACGCGCCCCGCGCCCCCCTCCAAGGCCATCCAAACACTGAGCACCAACACGACCACGGCACATCCCATCACGGCTAACTGGATTACATCGGCCCAGACAACTGCCCTGATGCCTCCCAGGAATGTGTACGATGTCGTCGCGGTCCCCAATAAGACAATTAGCGCCCACACTGGAATGGCCAACCCCGTCACCGTCACAAGCATATGGCACCCCAGCGCCAACACGCCGGCGACCCAGAACACCCGCCAAAACAGGAACACGATGCTGGCCAGTGTTCGAGTCCGCCGATCGAAACGCATTTCGAGGTACTCGTAGACTGACGTCAACCCAAGCCCCTGATAGAGCGGAAGAACGTATCGCCACACGAGAGGAACGGCTAGCCACATCCCCAGCGGGATCACCAGCAGTCTGAGTCCAGCGTCGTAAACCTGCCCTGGCAGCCCAATCAAGCTGAGCCCCAGGAGCATCGAACCGACAGCACTGAATCCAGGAACGAGTGTGGCCGTGATCGACAACCCTGCAGACATCGCCGACAGGCTCTTGTTCGCCAGCAAGAACTCAGAGGTGGTTGGACGCAGCCGTCGAACTGCGACACCAATTGTCAACAGTACGCCCAACAGCAGCGCCACGACGACGTAATCGACTGGATGCAAAGCAAGTAACATGGCGACTGCGCGGGCATAAAGTTCGAACGTGCGAAGGGCATGAGAGCGGAGCCCTGTGCGGTTTTTGGATGCGGATCCGTCTTTGACAAGGCAAGGCCCCGCTGGCGCAAGCACCTGCGCCAGCGATTCGAGCACCCGCAAACTCAGCCTAGCGTACCCGCGCCGCACGCTGATCTCAATCATGGCGGAATTCTAAAGTGTCGCCGCGCCGGTTCATTCCGTGCGACGTGTGACGCGTCGCGGCTGCACAGTCGAGAGATCGTCGCGTCGGGCTGGAGCTTTCAACATGTGAGGCGGGGGCAGTTCCGCGTGCTCGCCGTCGATGTCACCGAGGTAGATCCGACGCACTTCCGGATGCTGCTTCACATCTTCCGGCGACCCTTCGCATAGAACGGTTCCCTTGTTGATCACATAGCAGCGGTCGGTCACTTGCAGGATCTCTCGCGCCGCGTGATCGGTGATCAAAATCGAGATCCCAGTCGCGCAAAGGTCACGAATAATCGACTGAATATTCTGAACCGTGACTGGGTCGATCCCGGCAAACGGTTCGTCCAGCATGATGATCTTCGGATCCGCGACCAGGCTCCGAGCGATCTCCAGCCGTCGGCGTTCGCCACCTGATAACTTACCGGCCCTTGACTTGCGGATCTTCGTGATCTTGAACTGCTCCAACAGTTCGTTACACCGGTCCCGCCGCGCGCGGCGACCAAACTTCAGCAGTTCCATCACACAATACAGATTCTGTTCGGTCGTCAGCTTGCCAAAGATGCTGGACTCCTGAGCGAGGTAGCCCATCTGGCCATCCCGACAACGGCGATACATGGGCCATTTGGTCACTTCGGTTTCACCCAGAAAGACCTGACCGGCGTTGGGCTGGATGAGCCCGCAAATCATCCGAAATGTCGTGGTCTTCCCCGCACCATTGGGGCCGAGCAGCCCAACGATTTCGCCTTTGTCGACGCGCAGATCAACACCATCAACAACGCGGTTGGAACGGAATGACTTGACCAGCCCGCGAGCTTCCAGAAGTGACATCCGTTTGTCCTCCATGACGATTGGAGTATGAGGGCGCTCCATCGGCCCTCGCCAACGATGTTATCGGATCGTCCCCATGCGGGAAAAGTTCGGCCAAAATGGCCTCCAAGCGTGCGGCCAGTAGATCAACAAGGCTTTGCCGATCAAGTACCGTCGCTCGACGTACGGTGGCGGATCATCGTAGCCGGTTAGGCTATTTCCAGTGGTCGACCACAGCCGCGCATCCTTGCTTTGTGGGCTGTTGTCGCCCATGGGAAAAAACTGATCCTCATCCAGTTCAAATTCCACATCACGACGCGAGGCAAACAATTTGGTCGTTGCCCATTGGCGAGGATCTGTTATCACGGCCTTCAGGTCTTCCGTCGAAATGTACGATTCGTACTCAATCCTGGGAGGTGCCTGTGCCGTTTCCAGCGCCAAATAGTAGATATCTCGCAAGACTTTCAGACGCGTGACCTGCATTTCGATGTTCTGGCCGCCAATTCCAATCGGTGCCCGATCGAGAGGATTCTCAGACGTCCATTTTGGCCGTTGGCTCGCGCCGCGCGCAAATGTCGTCGGAACGTCGAATTCGATTGAACGTTCGTTGATCCACAAGAATAACTTGTCGTCAACGTTGGCAAACCGCAGGCGGTAAGTTCCTGCCCCCCGTAGCTTGGTTTCCGCCGTCGCGACCTTGGCGGTTTGCCCATCGTCGCTAACGAATGGGGCGTTTCCGTTGTCAATCGTCAGTGTTGCTTCGCCTGTGCTGACATCAATGCGGCAATCAAACACCGTACCGCCCTCGACAAGTTTGAGCAGCAAGTGCCCGTCATCGCTTTTCACCACCACGTTGCTCTCAATTGCTAAATCACCTACCCAAGCCGAACCCATCTGACTAGGCACGAGACTCCCGGGAAACCTAACGTAGTGCGCATTGGAATCGTTGTACGGATAGTAGTCCATGATCAACTGACCATCGATGCCATCAATGTGGCGTTCCGGCAGTTCCCCGGTCTGGTGCATCTCATCCCAGTCGCTCGGCCATGGAACGCGGTGCTGATAGCGCAGCCAGGACTCTTCGTTGCCTGCGGCCACGCGAAATTGCGATCCGTTATCGCTACGGACCCATTGATTGCCGTCTTGCACCGCAGGCTCCTGGCTCCAGCGAGATGGCCAGCCGACCGTTTGGAGCAGTTGGGCGATATTGGCGGTATCGTCCACCAACTGCAACATGGCCTTCACTTTGTCCGCCGGCTTGCGTGCAATTCGAAACTCTTCTTCTTCTGACGTTCGCACAAACACATCGCCATGGTGAATCCGAATCGTCTCACCGGGCAGTCCGACCAGTCGCTTGATGTAGTTCTGTTTGGCATTGCCTGGATATTTGAATACGATCACATCCCAGCGCTTCGGATCTGCAAGCTGGTAAGCAAATTTGCTCACCAGAATACGGTCGCCATTAAACGCGTCCGTATTGCCCCGTCCCAGAAACAACGAATTGGGCGAGCTGCGATCGAGTTGTATTGTGTACCGACAGACGGGACATGTGACGTCCTCCACAAGTTTGAAATCATGGTGTGATGGCGAATAGTTCTCAGAGCTGGCGCCTGTCTGAAAACGATGACCGCATTGGTCGCAATAGATGTCCAAGTGGCGACCCTGCAACGTCGGTGCCATCGAACCGGTGGGGATCACAAAGGCCTCAGCAACGAACGCACGAAAAAGGAACGCCAGGACAACAGCGACAACGACAGACTCGATCGTCTCGCGGGTCGTCTGAATTTCTGGGGCTGTGGCGCTCGCCTGGGCCGCAGGTGACGACGAACGGCTACGGGTCGCTACGGCGGCGGCTCGTCCTCGATTCATGAACTTCCTCGTGATGAAACCGCGGCGAACGGCTCGGTTTGCAAATGATGACCACGGCGGTCAAAAAAGGTAGGGGCGGACACAATGGCGCGACCGCGTGGGCTACTCCATCAGTGGACTACTCCAGTATTCGCCGCTGGTGCCGAGAATATAGCCGAAAAAAAGATTCGCCGATACTTGAGCCACGGCGACTTAGCGATGCTTAGCACGCGCAGGCATTCAGAACGGCATCAAGACCCTGCCAATTAAGGACTTATGCGAGAGCCCGGTGGATGACCAGCGGCGACTGTCACGCGAGATTGGCACATTGTCGCCCAAGACCAAAATCTCGCGACCCTCAGGCTGCGTCCGCATTGTCCAGTCCTGGCTCCGCCCGTGTGGCTCCAGATAGTAGACATCTCGATAGACTTTCAGATCCCCGATCATCAGCTCACCCCGGTCGCCACCCAATGCTAGCGGGCTTGCAGTCGGTTGCCGCAGTCGCTCGCTAGGTTCAAACGATTCGCGAAACGCCACGCGACGATTGACGGTTAGAAATACTTGCCGGTCACAGATCCCGAATTCGAGATTACAGGCGTCCGTGAGGGAGCAAAAGCGGTTACCGATGACAACGTCCTCTCGCCGCAACGTTGCGGTATGCCGCCCGCGGTCGAGTTCGACTTCGAACGAGTCACGGCCGTCCCGCACGCTCAACCAAAGCCGGCTCGGGCTCGACCATCGGACACGGCAGGACAGCGTAAGATCGCCCACTGCGTGGAGTTCGCGCGAGGTGTTCTGATTGTAGCCGTAGTGGTCAAGTACCGGTGTCTCTTCGGAACGCTCCAGTGGAGACGCAAAGCACCGCCAGCTGCGATACTTCAGCCAGTCGACCTGGCCTGCGTTGGCCCTCGGCAAGAATTGATAGCCCGTTGCGCTAGATTCCCATCCACTCTGTTCTTGCGCGGCATCCCACCGCAACGGCAGGTCACGGGTACGTGCCGGTCGAAACAGATCATCATGGACCAACACCGCCATCGACCGTTGCACATCGATTGGCTTACGCACGATCTGTCCGTCGACAAACAAGTCGCCTTGCCGAATCCCAACGGTCTCTCCCGGCAGTCCGACCACGCGCTTAACTGCCTTGGCAGCGGGCACCAGCGGATCTTGGAAGGCGACCAGGTCCCATCGACGCGGCATTCGTAGCAGATACGGAAAGCGGTCGATCACCACGCGCTGCCCGAGGCGGAGCTGCCGTTGCGTGAGTGGGTTGCCTGAAAAACCACAGTTTGGACAAACAGCATCGCCGGTCTCTGGCGCAGATGTCGCATCACATTGAAATGAAAACTCGCAGTCTTCACAAACGACAGCAAAGTGAGGGCCTCGCAGCGTGGGAACCATGGATCCACTCACGACGTGGATTGGCGCGACGACACCTTGCCAACAGAAAATGCGCGCGATCGCCAGACCGAATAGCAGGCCCGTAAAGAAGATCAGCAACGAATGACGGCGCCGATTCACCTGTGTCTCCTGTTATGGCC
>NYXM01000034.1 GCA_002685655.1 Planctomycetaceae bacterium | reverse complement strand
GTTCGAGGAATTACTGTCCGATAGTCGCCTTTCGCTCCGCGAAAGGAACGTGCTTTCGCGGAGCGAAAGACGACAATAAAAGATCGAACACTGCTAAGCCCGTCGCAACGAGGAGTGATTTCCCCCACCTGTCAATGGAGCGCCTGGCAGCGACAAGCAGCAGGCGATTCCCTGGGTAGAATTATTCACTAACCAAAGCGTCAGCAAGGAAACACGTGGGTTCCCTGGCTGACGTTTTTTGATGTTGCACGATTTGCTTGTTTCGCCATGTTCTCGTAACCCGAGGAGCGTCAGGGAGGCGGAGTGCAAGATCTTTTTTTCTCGCTAACGCCTTTTGAAGTTGCACGATCTGCAATCTAGCACCGGCCAACGGCCATTTTCGCCGTAGCCTCTGGGTCATCGCCCCAGGAATCGCTTGCGATCGGTAGGCGCCGACGGCCAAAAAAAGACCCCTGCCCCCATTCGCAACATCTTCTCACGACATGACTTACCCCCGTGAATGCCAAGCTCATGACCAATCCAGAGCCGGGCAACAAACTGCTAAAAATTTAACTTTTAGGGGTTGACCGAGGGCTAATTGTTAATAAATTAGCTTTTGAAGGTGATGCGACTTGCGGACTGTTACCGAGGAACTCGCGATGGACGATCAACGTGGGCTCAGTCGTCGAGAACGACAGATCATGACGATCGTTTATTCGTTAGGCGAGGCGTCAGCCGCGGACGTTTGGCAGCGGTTACCGGACCAGCCATCAAACACCACGGTACGTACGTTGCTTCGCATCCTTGAAGACAAGGGGCATCTGCACCACTTCAAACGAGGCCGGCAGTTTGTGTACACGCCTACTACGGAGCGTATCAATGCCGGTCAGTCGGCCCTCAAGACGGTGTTGCAGACTTTCTTCGATGGATCGCTCGAGAAGGCCGTAGCGGCGCACCTATTGGATCCCGATGGAACGCCCTCGGGCGACGAGCTGCGCCGTATGGCGAGTCTCATCCGTGAAGCACGTCGACAGGAGGATGAGTGATGTGGAACTCGGTATCCGATTCGACGATTTCTTCCCACGCGGCGGCTTTCGTGATCTCGCTGCTTGTCGATTCAACCATCAAAGCTGCGATCTTGCTTGCTCTGGTAGCCGCGGTTATGTCCCTTTCCAAGAAAGTGTCTGCCGCGACACGGCATTTGGTTTGGCTTCTTTCCCTGGCCGTGATACCTGCACTGCCCATATTGGTGTTAATCCTCCCAACCTGGAACGTCTTGCCGAATTGGTTAGCGTCACCGGCAGGTCGTGCGAGGCCAATCGCAAGCCAAAACGTGTATCAACCATCCAGCGCGATGACACTCTCACAATCGCCATCTGATGGTACGCTTCACGAGCCAACTTCGCAGCCTTCTAACGGCACCGGGGGCGATGAAGTCAACAGACCGCGGACCGGTCGTGCGCCCATTACGCTGAACATCTGGGCGACTACGATGCAGTTCTTACTTGTGGCCTGGTTATCCGGCTGTCTGCTTTCCTTCGCGCCGTGGTTGGTTGGTTCGGTGAGCCTTAGGCTGTTGCAACGTCGTTCGGCGCGCGTCAAGGAAGGGAGGCTGTTGCTGCTGCTACACGAGTTTTGTACCAAACTGGGGATTCGTCGGCCTGTACAACTGTTGGTAAGCGACCAACGCGAGATGCCGATGCAGTGGGGAGTGATTTCACCCAAGGTACATCTGCCATCCTCTGCACTCACATGGCCCGAGGATCGTCTGACGGCAGTTCTCATGCATGAGTTGTCGCATGTGAGGCGACACGACTGCCTAACGCAGTTCTTCACGACGATCGTGGCTGCGTTGTATTGGTTTCATCCGATGGTTTGGTGGGCCGGGCGTCAGATGAAGGACGAAAGCGAATTCGCCTGTGACGATTTGACAATCAGTTCAGGTTGTCGCGCCACTGAATATGCCCAACAGGTTCTGTACGTCGCGGCGAGTTCATATCCGGCACCGCTGTTCAGCCCAGTTGCGATTGGAATGGCGGGGCGATCGCGTCTTGAAGAGAGAGTACGGGCGATCCTCGATCGAGGGCGTAACCGGACACCGCTGACGATGACAGGAGGGGTGGCATGTTCCGCGCTCATCCTCATGATCTCTGCACCGTTAGTGCTACTTGGCGACAAACCTTCCAACAGCACAAGCCGTACAACGCTCGAGTCCCGCAACGACGCAAATCAGCATTTGAATTCTCAGGACACGCGGTCGGATTCGCCGCTTCGACTTGGCTTCATCGATGATTCTGCCGAGGGCAAACGGAGTATTGCGGGATCGGGACATGCGGTCGCGTTTCAGCGGCCCGCCGCAACCAAGTACTTGATGTCGGTCGAGATCTTTGCCAGTCGCTACGGGACTCCGGATCCTCCAGACGAAGACTTCCACATTTATCTGCTCGATGAGAAGCAAAAGCTGTTTCGAGCATTCCCATACCCTTACGCGATGATCGAACGTGGGGCCGAACGCTGGTACACGCTGAAGCTGCCAGCTTGCGAAGTCCCCGAGCGATTCACGATCGCGCTCTCTTTCAACCCACATCGCACCAAGGGCATCTATTTGGGAATTGACAAGAACGTGAAGCAATCACATTCATCTACCGGTCGGCCCACAAAAGGTTATCGACCGATCACTGAGAACTACGACTGGATGGTGCGAGCGATTCTCGTTCGCCAGGTCCCTTCTGAAAGCCCTTTTGTTAGTGCACCTTAAACCCACGGCCTACGGCCGTACGACCCTGAAAGGCTCCGCCGAACGTGGGCCGGTCGGGAGACCGACCCACAACGTGAGGGAAGACCCGCCCACAACGTGTTTGACCGACCCACAACGTGTTAGACCGGCGCACAACGTGTTGGACTGGCGCATAACGTGTTGATCGGCCACAAACGCAACAACGAGTTTCCCCTTACAAAAATGAGTCAAGTTTTCAGCGACGGCCACCGACCGCAGGTTGGTCGGGGAGCGAGTCGCCGCAACCGAGTGATAGCTCGCCTCGGTCTGGGGCACAGCCTCACGAGCGTTTTGCACTGGACCATACGACACTTCTAATCAAGGAGAACGAGAAATGAGCGCGCGCACTGCCGGAACCGTATTGTGTTTGATAATGATCGCAGCCTTGCCGACCGTCGTTGCCGACGATTCGAAGACACGAACCTGGATGGACGCCACGGGAGTGTTCTCCGTAGAAGCGGAACTCGTCGAATTTGCCAATGGAAAAGTGCGATTGAAACGTAAGGATGGTAAAATCCTCACGGTTGACTATGACCGGCTGAGCTCTGCAGATCAGCAGTTTCTCCGCTCGCGCGACAAGAAGTCCGAAGGTGATGGTCCCCGCACGGCATTGGTCTCACAACTATCTGGAAAGCCTCAAGAACTGACCCGCGACGACGGGACTCCCGCAGGCAAGAAGAGTTTTCCACGAGGAATTGCCTCGTCGTTTGAAGCTCCAGCCAAAGGCTACTACATCACGTCAGTGCGGATTCACGGCGGGCGTTACGGGCAATCACAACCTCCCAAGGAGGACTTTCACATCTCGCTGTGCGACAAGGATTTCAAGCTGATTGCAGATTTTGAAATTCCGTATTCGAAGTTCGCGCGCGGCAATCCAAAATGGGTCGCGTTACGAATCAAACCCACGGAAGTCCCACCGGAGTTCGTCGTTTGCCTGAACTTCAATCCTACCAGCACCAAAGGTGTGTTCGTCAGTCACGATCAAGAAGGCAAGTCGCTCGTTGGTCTACCTGGAAAACGAGCCGGAAGCTTTACTGGAGGAGACTGGATGATCCGCGTTAGCGTGGATCAGCGGAAGGCCGAAAACTAGCGAGGCTATGCCTCGGACCGATGCGAGCAATCGCTCGATTGCGGCGTGAGATGAGTTACTGGACAGGACGAGATCGAGAACGTCCTTTAAGGCGGATACCGTTCCATGGAGTTGGCCGACCCCGTCACGATTCCGTCCTCGCCAACACTATTGAACGGTATTGGGGTTAACGCGGATCATCTACACGAGCCGCCATTTTGCCTGGCGAAGTTGGGCGTGCTTCGCGCCCTTGAGCAACTCGTACCATACGGTCACGAATGAACCGTTTTCGAGTTGAACGGTCGAGGGATAACCAAGATCGCCTGACGCTCCGTCTCCCGAGAGGATGATCGGTTCGGACCAAGAGCGTCCATGATCGTCGCTGACACGGGCTTGGTTGCCTAACGGCGCGCGGCGGTGGCCGTATGTCATGAGCAGTCGATCGTCCTTCAACCTCAACAGATGCGATGGCAAGCCCCAAACGCCAATTGGTTTTGGCTTGCCCCAGGTCTTTCCGCCATCGTCCGAATCGCTCTGCAAAGTCTCGCCGGCGCTTTTTGAATTGTGATTCCTGATCTGAACAATGATGCGTCCATCCGCTGCTCCGACTGCGTGCAATTCGTGATAGTTTTGGTGGTCGTCGCCGTCGCGAGTCGGAATGTCCGCAAGCCACTCCCATGTCTTGCCATCGTCGGTCGATTCACAGACGCCGATTCGATGCGGCTCCCGCCAGAGATCTTTGCCCGCATACAAGAGCCGTCCGTCGGCAAGTTGGATCGGACCATGAGGGCTATCCACCAAACAGTCATAACGGCCAGACCACGTGACGCCACCGTCAGTCGATCGTTTCATCCAGACGCCGAGTGCCGCCTGGCGCTGTTTGTCCGACACACGTTGATGCGCGGCTTGCCAGCGAGTCAGTTTGTCGGCGGGATAATTCTCAGTTGTTTCTGCCTTTTTCAAGAGCGGCTCGTAGGCAAGCGATGTAAATGTCGTTACCAGCAGCGTTCCCTTTGCCGTTGCTAGAACACCTGCGTCGCGATCATCGATCGGCCCATCCATGACAACTTCCGGCCAGCTCCACGTCGTCCCGTTGTCGTGCGATCGCATTAGCTCGATTCGTCCAAAAGGACAGACGTGTGACTCGCGACCACCCGAGCAAACCAGCAACAGTTCGCCGTTGGCTCGGCGAGCCAACGTCGGCCAGCCATGATAGCGGTGCTTGAGGTGGCTGATAACGCGAGTCTCTTCGATCTTTGCAGCGGGTGGTGCCGCGTAAGCTCGCGATGACGATAGAACAGCGGTCGTCGCCACGGCGCTAGCCATGAAGGATCGGCGAGTTTGATTGGCGTACATCATTCGGCTCCGAGAAGTGAGTTTTTGTTATCGCGGGAGGAAACACCAAGTACTTCATTTTGCGCACGAAGCATCGAACACTGAAGTACCGAACAGTTACGAAGATTGTAAACCAACAAAAGGCCGCCGCAATCGCGGACCGCTTGCGCGGCAGATGGAAAGAGACCGAAGGGGTCGGGAGTCTTTTTCGGACAACGACTTACGATCGGTAGACGCCGATGGCCGAAAGGGACTAACACCTCCGTTAAGAGTAAGATCAAGACAAGAATTGCGCTCCGACTGACGGAATCGCATCTCTCAAAGACATAATGGCTACAATCAGAGGCTGCCGCGCGCAAATACTCTAGCGTTTTCCGCAACAAGTCCTAGTTCCGAGTGTGAGTGGCGCGCACAATGACCGGCTGCAGGTCCGCAGGCTCCATTTCAGACACACGTGAAACGGGATCTTCAAAACATGACGGCTCAAACGGCGGACGTGATCGTCATCGGCGGGGGCGTCGCCGGGTTGAGCACGGCCATGCAACTGGCCATCCACGGGACAAAGGTGCTGGTCGTCGAGCGCCAGCGGATCGGAAACGGCTCGACCGGGCGGGCGGCAGGGCTGCTCGGACAGCTTCGAGGAACGGCCGAAGCCACGCGGATGCTCATAGACGGCGTGGAGATCGTCAGGGAACTTGAGCGGTGTGCGGACATTGAAATCTTCGTTCAGACTGGATCGTTGCGGATTGCCGAGACACCGGAGCGCGCTCAAGAGATTGTGGACCTGGTTGAAATGGGCAGAGTCATCGGCTTTGAAATCGATCACATTCCGATTGGCGAGGTCTCAGAAAAACTGCCCTACATGCGGACGGATGATCTGTTGGACGCCTGCTACTGTCGCACTGATGGACATCTGCAGCCGGCCGAACTGGTCAGCGCCTACACACGGATCGGCAAAAGCCACGGCGTTGAGTACAAGGCGAACTGCCCTGTCGAAGGGATGATGATCGAAGGCGGCAAGGTAAAAGGAGTGAAGACGCCTGACGGCCCTTTGTACGCTCCCACGATTGTCAATGCAGGGGGACCATGGTCGTATCTTCTCGCCGAATTGGCTGACACTGTTCTGCCAACAGCCGCGGTGGGACATTACTATCTAACAACTCGGCCAGACGACAGCCGTCGAATCGATCGGTTCAGCCCGGCGGTGCGAGATCGCCATTTGCGCCTTTACACACGCGCCGAAAGTGGCGGCTTGATCGTCGGCATGTACGGCGAAGAGACGCTCGA
Organism: Planctomycetaceae bacterium; assembly: GCA_002685655.1. Next base: position 12,906 of record NYXM01000034.1, on the reverse strand, counting down.
GTACGACATGGAAGAACTGCCCGTCGACTTCGACATGTCGGCCATGAAGACACGGTTGGATGACATCCACGTCGCCACGCTGATTTACGTCGCCGGGCAGCGATTTCCCTGGATCAACGAACGCACGCCGATGACCATCACCACCGGAATCATGACTTTCACACCTGATGGAAAACCGTTCTGCGGGAAGATGCCGGACATCGAGGGGCTGTACTACTGTTCGGGCTTCTGTGGCCACGGGATCGTGCAAAGCCCGGCAATCGGAGTGATTATGGCTGACCTGATCCGCAACGGCCAAACCGACTATGATATCGCGGCGATCGAAGCGGACCGCTATTTCGATTCTCCAGATTTCCAGGAGCGCGCCGAGATCAAAGCCAGCTGTTATCAAATGCACGGAGGATACTACGGTCGCGTTGAGGGAAAGAAACAGTAGCCATTTCACTGGGCGCCATCTCAACTCGGCAAGGTGTAGCGCCGTCTCGCGGTATGATACGCGTATCGTTATGACCATGAAGATTCTTGTACCTACGAAACGAGTGCCTGATACGGACCAGAGAGTCCGTGTGCGGGACGACGGCATTGGGATCAATGAGGACAACCTGCCGTTCGTACTTAATCCGTTCGACGCTATCGCCGTCGAAGAAGCCTTGCGGATCAGAGAGAACTCAACGGAAGAAGTCGAGGTTGTGGCCGTCGGCATCGGTTCGGGCGAGTACGAAGACGAACTCCGCACGTCACTCGCCATGGGGGCCGATCGAGCAATTCTGATTGAGTGTGCCCCGTCGCTCGATCCGTGGAACGTGGCTCGAATCCTGTGTGAGACCGTCAAGCGGGAGAAGCCTCATCTTGTCTTGATGGGAAAGCAGGCGGTCGACGACGACGCGAATCAAGCTGGGCAATTCCTGGCCGCGCTGCTCGACTGGCCGCAGGCCACGTTTGCATCACAATTGGATTTCATCGAAGAGGGCTTGCGCGTAGCCCGCGAAACGGATGCAGGAATCGAGGTCGTTGTTGTTGGCCTGCCGGCCGTGATCACGGCCGACCTGAGGCTGAACGAACCACGCTACGCGTCATTGCCCAGTATTCTCAAGGCCAGAAAGAAACCCATCGAACGGATCGACTTCCAGCAGCTGGGGCTCGCCCTCGAACCACGGATTCAACTACTTCGAATGGAAGCCGCTTCGACCGGGCGCAATTGCCTCCGCGTCAGTGATGTCGATCAGCTGCTTGACCAGCTTCGAGACGAAGCAAAAGTGATTTGACGGAGAAATGTATGCGTATCCTGGTCGTCGCGGAACACGACACAACAACGATTCGTCCAGGCACTCGATCCGCGGTCGGATTTGCCAATTCGGTGGCGGCGTCAACTGGCGGCGAGGTCGAATGTCTCGTACTTGGCCACGAGATCGACAGCGTCGCGCGAGAAGCGGCGTTGATTTCGCGCGTGCTCAGCGCGGACAGCCCTGCGTTGGCTGACCCGGTCGCCGACCGCTACGCGAAAGTTATTGCCGATGTAGTGTCCGATCGTAACACGGACCTTGTTGTCGCCGCATCGACATCGTTTGCCAAAGACGTTGTGGGTAGGGCGGCTGGGTTGCTCGGCGGAGCGATGGCCAGCGATGTTGTGGGTCATTCACTTCACGATGGGCAGCTTGTGATGCGGCGTCCGATGTTTGCTGGGGCAGTGACCGCCACCGTGATGCTGACGGGATGCCCGCAAATCGTGACCATTCGTGCTTCTGCCTACGAAGCACCGCAACCCACTGACGTGGCGCTGGAGATCACGGCAATCAATATCGACGAGTCGACATTGCCCAGTCACATCCACTTCGAGCGTGTCGATTCCAAATCGAGTCATCGACCCGATGTGACGGATGCGAGGATCGTCGTCTCCGGCGGGCGAGCGATCAAGAATTTGGATGACTATGAGTGCCTCGTCGGCGGGCTGGCCGATCAGCTTGGCGGCGCGACGGGCAGTTCGCGTGCGCTGGTCGATGCCGGTATCACGACCAACGACCTCCAAGTCGGGCAGACCGGCAAGATCGTCGCACCGGATCTGTACTTTGCGCTGGGGATCTCGGGCGCCGTGCAACACTTGGCGGGGATGAAAAACTCCAAGGTCATTGTAGCGATCAACAACGATCCAGACGCGCCCATCTTTGAAATGGCAGACTACGGTTTGGTGGGAGACGTATACGAGCTAGTTCCTCAACTTATCCAGAGACTCGATGCCAGATGATTCAGTCACTCGCGAAATATTCGGGAACATCGACCCCTTGTCGAAGTGGATTTTCTATGCGCTAGTTGCCGGATCGCTCGGGTGTTTCACATACGGCCTCTATCGACGAGTGAGGTTGTGGAGACTGGGTCGGAACGAAGATCGCCAAGTTGATTGGCGGACCGCGTGCACTCGTTTCTTGAGCGACGTCGCGTTTCAACAGACCGTACGAGGCGCGCGACGACATGCCGGCACGGCGCACTTGTTGCTGTTCGGCGGGTTTTGTCTACTGTTCGTTGGCACGATCCTGATCGCGATCGAACACTATTCAGCCGCCGCTGTTGGGCGCGACCCAACGAATCCGCTCTTTCACAAGGGGATTTACTTCGCGGTTTTCGAGGTCGTTCTCGATACGGCTGGACTCGCGCTGCTGGCCGGTTGTGTCTGGTTCATCAGGCGTCGTGTGCGTGGCGATTCGACCATCGGTCATCATGGGTTGGACTGGTTGGTGCTTGGTACACTGGTGCTGCTCGGCGTCACGGGCTATTTGGCCGAAGGGTTGCGGATCGTTCGCGAGCAGACGCCGCAGCCGGGTTTCTCGTACGTCGGACTGGGCGTGGCGCGTCTGTTCGAGTTGTTGGGAGGTACGCACGGCGGTGCTGCCACGATACATTTTGTCTTATGGTGGACACACGCCGTTCTGGCGCTTGGCTTCATCGCAGCATTTCCATTCACTCGATTGTTGCATTCGATTGCCGGTGCGATCAATCTCGCGACACGCACGGAACGACTCGGCACATTAAATCCACTTTCAATTGAGGAAGTGGAAGCAACAGGACTGGTTGGCGCGGCGAACATCCAGGACTTCACGCGTCGGCAACTAGTTGAGTTGGATGCGTGTGTATCCTGCGGCCGCTGCCAAGACGCCTGTCCGGCGCATGAGGCCGGAAAGCCGCTCTCGCCACGCGATGTCGTGCAAGATCTTCGATCGCACTTAGTGGCTGCAGGACGAAGTGGTAGTCCCCGCGACGACGATCATTCGTCATCGCAGAGCGTGACAACGACTTTGGCCGAGACGATCTCGGCTGAGACCATTTGGTCGTGTACGACTTGCCACGCCTGTGTCGATACCTGTCCGCTGGGCGTTAACCCGTTGAGATTCATCACGGACTTGCGGCGAAACCTTGTGGCTGAGGGCGATCTTCGCGGCGCACCGGCTTCGTCATTGCAGAAAACGCAACGGTCTGGCAACCCGTGGGGGCTTCCCGCGGACGAACGATTGAACTGGGCTGAAGGCCTGGATATTCCACGTGCGAGCGACAACCCAGACTTCGACATTCTCTATTGGGTAGGTTGTGCCGCGGCGTACGATCGACCAGCACAGAAAGTAGCACGTACGGTTGTCAGGCTATTGCAGGCGGCCAACGTGAATTTTGCCGTGCTCGGCCCCGAAGAGCGATGCACGGGCGAATCGGCCCGGCGGATGGGAGACGAGTTCTTGTTTCAGGAACTCGCAGCTACAAACCTGGCGACACTCGCTCGGTACTCGGTCAAAAGAATTGTCACGCACTGTCCCCATTGCCTCAACAGCTTCAAACATGATTATCCGCAATTCGGTGGACAATTCGATGTCGTTCATCACTCACAGTTTCTTGCCGAGTTGATCGCAGAAGGCAAGCTGACCATTGACGAAGCGGTCACAAACTCGACGGGGAAGCTGACCTATCATGATCCTTGCTACCTGGCGCGCGTCAACAACGTGACCGAACCTCCAAGACAGTTGATGCAGTTGGCACTTCCCGCGGCGGACGCGACGGTCGAACTGCCTCGTCGCGAGCGTAACACGGCGTGCTGTGGCGCGGGCGGAGGACGAATGTGGTTTGACGACACACCGGACAGTCGTGTCGGCGCGAGCCGTGTGAAAGAGATGCTGGAGAGTGGCGCCCAGACGGTCGTCGTGGCCTGCCCGTTCTGTCTGACCATGATCCGAGACGGCCTTGCCGCACATGGCGGTGACATCGAAACAAGGGATATTGCCGAACTGCTTGCCGAGGCACTGGACACGAATGACTGAGAAGCAGAAACCAGGTCGCCTGACGGACTGGCTCGCATCGATGCCGGCGCCGGTATTCATGTCGTTTGCTATCGCGAGCTCATTCTCGACGTACTTCTGCATGTACGCCTTTCGCAAACCATTCTCGGCCGCCAAGTACGAAGGGCTGCAGTTTCTCGCTACCAGTCTCGACCTGAAGACGGTGTTTGTGGTCAGCCAGATTATGGGTTACACGCTTTCGAAAGTCATTGGGATCAAGATCTGTTCAGAAGTGGCTCGCAACAATCGGACGCGGATGCTGGTGGCCATGATCCTCGTCGCACAGCTGGCGCTGTTGCTATTTGCTGTATTGCCTCACAACCTCAAGGTCGTGGCGATCTTCGTCAACGGTCTGCCGCTGGGAATGGTCTGGGGGTTGGTCGTGTGGTACCTCGAGGGACGCCGCACTTCGGAAATGCTGCTGGCTGGACTGAGTTGTTCGTTTATCCTCGCTAGCGCATTTGTGAAGGACATCGGTCGCTGGCTGATGAGCGTGCACCAGGTGGATCAGTTTTGGATGCCCTTTGTCACAGGCTTGATCTTCTTGCCACCGTTTCTACTGTCCGTATGGTTGTTGAATCAGCTCCCGCAGCCGACCGACGAGGACGAGCAAGCGCGAGTCAAGCGACAAACGATGGACGACAGCCAGCGCTGGCAGTTCGTCAAACAATTCCTGCCCGGAATGCTGATGCTGTTGGTCGCGTATTTCTTCCTGACGGCATATCGCGACTTTCGCGACAACTTCGGCGTCGAGATCTTTCAACAACTGGGGTACGGCGAGAAAGAAACGGCCATCTTCATGCGTTGTGACACATGGGTGGCCTTTGGCGTGCTCGGAGCTTTGGCGATGCTGAACCTGATTAAGAGCAACCGCCTGGGATTGATCGGTGCATTCGCGATCATGAGTGTAGGTACCGCGATGATGGGAATCGGCACATTGCTTCACGATGCAGAACAGGTCGACGGCCTGACGTGGATGATTATGTGCGGGCTCGGTACGTATTTAGCCTACGTGCCGTACGGGAGTGTGCTGTTCGACCGTTTGATCGCATCGACTCGGGCCGTTGGGACGGCCGTGTTCGCGATTTACGTTGCCGACTCGATTGGTTACGGTGGGGCAATCAGCGTGTTGCTCTCCAAAGACCTCCTTGCTGGCGATGTCTCGCGATTGGATTTCTTTCGTTATCTCACTTACTTCATGGCCATCCTCGGCACGGTGCTGTTGAGTGCGAGTTGTGGCTACTTCATGTTGTTTCACAAGTCGACACATGTCAAGGCGCCGGAAGACTCGACATGATCATGCCAGGCAAAGAAGACTGCGCGGAATCACTCAATGAAGCCATGAAGAAAGGTAAGAATTCTTGGACGACGACGTTCCCTACCTGCTCCTGACGCCCGGCCCGCTGACGACTTCGCGCACGGTTCGTCAGGCCATGGTGAGTGACTACTCGACTTGGGAAGCTCGCCGAAGAGTCGGCACTCGACGCATTCTTCGTGGACCACCGTTGATTGGCATTGGATCTGGAGCGATAACTTTGGCGATCCGCATCGCACCGACAAAAGGTCCCCAGGCGTGGCCGATCGTCAAATACAAATCAATCCCCAGGCCGCCAAGGATCAAGGGCTGAACGAAGGCGACTACGTTTGGGTCGACACCAACGAACTCGATCGTCCGTATATCGGTTGGAAGGATGATAAGGGGCCACGGCACAAAGCATTCCGCTGCATGGTCCGAGTCAAGGTCAATCCGGGTCTGCCGTACAACTTTACGATCATGAAGACACGCCTCGTGGCGGTGATTTCAACGCTGACCGCCAGTTCGGCGGCTCGACGCAGTTGCCCGAACACAAAGTCTGGTTTTTCCATCTGGCCCGTATCTGTAACCACTGCACCTACCCCGGATGTCTCGGATCTTGCCCGCGCAATGCAATTTACAAGCGGCCCGAAGACGGAGTCGTGCTTATCGACCAAAGCCGTTGTCGTGGTTATCGCAAGTGTGTCGAAGGTTGCCCATACAAGAAGTCGATGTATCGGCCGACAACTCGGACAAGCGAGAAGTGCATCGCTTGCTTCCCGCGACTGGAAGGCAAGGACGAGACGATCAGTCCGGACGGTGCGCCGACCGAGTCACGTTGCATGTCGGCCTGTGTTGGCAAGATCCGAATGCAAGGATTGGTGAAGATCGATGAAGAAGGTGGCTGGGTCAAGGACCCCAAGAATCCGCTTTATTACCTGGTCCGCGAGCGGCAGGTCGCTTTGCCGCTCTACGCACAATTCGGTACCGAGCCCAACGGCTATTACATCCCGCCACGGTGGGTACCTCGTAACTATCTGCAGCAGATGTTCGGGCCTGGGGTCGAAGCCGCCATCGACCAGTACAGCTGCCCGGATCGTGAGCTGTTGGGAGTGTTGCAGCTGTTCCGGACCACACGGCAGATTCTCTTCCGATACGAAATCGAGAAGGGTGACAAAGACGGCGAAATCGAGGTCACGATGCCCAACGGCGACTCCAAGACGCAGGAGCTGTTCAACGATACAGTGATTGGATACAACAAGCTCGACGAGGAAGTTGTCCGAATCACCGTCGAAGAACCAACCTTCGAGCGGCCTGCGGAAGCTCATGTGAATTCGATTTGAGACAGCAGTCGGGCACTGCCCCGATTTTTGCGGAGGCTTTCCGGAACAGGACTGGGACGGCTCCCTTTCACGGTCGTCCCCTGAGACAACATCACACTGAGACAACATTAAACAGAGCGCGCGATGACGAACTCGATCGTTACCCAAGTAGAAGTCGAACCGGCGATTAATATGGCCCGCCAATCGTTGTACCGCTTCGCTGCCATCTCTTTACTCGATCCTCGCTCCGGTTCGTGGGAACAGTTAGATACCCTGCGCACGAGCGGAGTGCTCGAAGGGGCTTGCGCGGTTGTTCGAGGTACGGACACTGCAAAGGCGGATCCGTTGGGCTTCGGAGAGCTGTCGCTGGAGTACCTGACGCCAGAGGAGGTTTTCAAGACGATTCCCGCCAACTCCAACCTCTTGAACGCAGAATACGAGCACACCTTTGGTCTTCTCGTTGCCAAGGCCTGCCCACCATATGAAACAGAGTACATCGACGGCAAGGCCACGTTTCAACGTTCCAACGCCCTGGCTGACGTAAGCGGGTTTTATCGGGCTTTTGGACTCAAAGTCTCGTCGCAGTATCCCGAGCGACATGACCATGTGGTTCTCGAGTTGGAGTTCATGGCGTTTCTTCTGGGCCTGGAACGGCAAGCGACTGAAGAAGATGCCTCGTCTGAACGTGTGTCCGTGTGTCGCGAGGCCCAGAAGCGCTTCTTTCGCGAGCATCTCGCTTGGTGGCTGCCCGCTTTCGCCAAGCTGCTATCCCGCGAGAACTCGGATGGTTTCTACGCCGCACTCGCTGAGTTCTTATCTGCTTTCGTCGCGGCGGAACGTGCTCTGATGGGCGTTTCCGCTCCGGCTGGCCCCGCTTCTCCTTCGTCGACTGAGCGGCCAGAAGAGTGTGATGGCTGCGAACTAGCCAGCTGACCGGCCTGGGTCAGCAGTTGTATGCTGGCGCATCCGGAAGACCCTCTCCCAGACAGACTTTTTCGCTTTTGACTACGAGAAGAAACCGGCAGTGCGCCCCTTCTCCCGAAGAGGTCGTGCGGTTGCTAAGTTACCGTTGGCGTTCGAGTTATCGAATTCCCTCCCCGCGCCGCGGGGAGGTCGGCCGCGACCGGGTGGGGCCTTTTCTTTGGCGTTTTGAATTGAAAAACTCGGTGAAGCGAATTGCCCTCTCCGGGCCTGACGGCCCGACTCTCCCAACAGGGCCCAAAGGGAGAGTTTGGATGTTCGTAAATCAGCTAAGAAACAACACTTAAAAACTGCACGACCTCCGAAGGGAGAAGGACATGTTCAAGGCTCTCCTAAACCTCCAAAGCGAAAAAGTCTGCTTGGGAGAGGTCGCGTAGCTTCTAAGTTGTTGGTCTGCGGCGTTCTCACATCAGTCACTTGTTGTGATGCGGTCTCCCGATCGCAACACCACTCAGACCGAAGATCTCCAAGAGTGCGTGGAATGCCCGTTCACGTTCGCTGCAGGAAAAGGAGATCTTCGGTCGAAACGGTGGGCAGGTCAGGAGACCAGCCCACAACCTGTAGATCCAAACTCTTGAAGCGAGAAAAATCACAGCTAACCAAGAATCCCTTTGACAACCTGCGACGGTTCGACACCAGTCAATCGGTGATCCAGGCCCTGAAACGGAAAGGTCAGCTTCTTGTGGTCGACACCAAGCTGGTGGAGGATGGTCGCGTGCAGGTCCCGAACGGCTACCGGATCCTGAACAACGTTGTAGCTGAATTCGTCTGTTTGGCCGTAGCTGATCCCACCCTTGATGCCGCCGCCCGCCATCCACGCAGAAAAACAGCGCGGATGATGATCCCGGCCGTAGTCGTCGCGTTCCAGTTTTCCCTGGCAGTAGACGGTACGGCCGAATTCACCGGCAAGGATGACGATGGTGTCGTCCAGCAAACCGTGCTGTTTTAAGTCCCTCAGCAACGCCGCTGAGGGTTGATCGATGTCGAAACACTGACCCCGCAACTGCTGTGGCAAAATGGTGTGGTGATCCCACCCCCGGTGAAAGATCTGGACGAAGCGCACACCTCGTTCCACCATCCGCCGGGCGAGCAGACAGTTACGGGCGAACGATCCGTTCTTGTGAACTTCCGGTCCATACAGATCGACAACGTGTTGGGGTTCTCCCGAGACGTCCGCCAACTCCGGAACAGAAGCCTGCATACGAAAGGCCATTTCCTGTTGCGTAATAGTGGTCTGAATCTCGGGATCGCCGATTTCGGAAAAATGCTTTTGGTTCAACTGGCCGAGGGTGTCGAGCATCCGGCGGCGGACGTGACTATCGATACCGTTAGGATTTGAGAGGAAGAGGACCGGGTCTCCTGAAGTTTGAAACGCTGCGCCCTGATGCTTGGACGGCAGAAAGCCGCTTCCCCACAAGCGGCTATAGAGGGCTTGGACGTTTCGCGTGCCGCCCGTCCAGTACGCCGATGTGAGGACGACGAAATCAGGCAAGTCGCGATTCATCGAACCCAGCCCGTAGCTCAACCATGCTCCCATGCTTGCTTTGCCCGGGATTTCGGAGCCCGTGCAGATGAACGTCTTGGCGGGATCATGGTTGATCGCGTTGGTATGCATCGAATTGATGATGCAAAGATCATCCGCCATCTCGGACAGATGGGGAAAAAGCTCGCACATCCAGATGCCGTTTTGCCCCTTGCGATCGAATTTGAACATGGACGGCGCAACCAACTGCGTCTTACCTTTTGTCATCGCCGTCACACGCTGCCCCATGCTGACGCTATCGGGCAGCGGTTGTTTGAACAGCTTGCCGAGTTGTGGCTTGTAGTCGAACAGATCGATCTGACTTGGCGCACCCGCCATGAACAGAAAGATGACGTGCTTGGCACGCGGAGTATGATGACGAGCCGTCTGCGCCGCGCCGTTTTGAGGGAGTAGCGAGGCCAATGCAGTAACGCCCAGGCCCATGCCCGAGGTCTTCAAGAACTGTCGCCGAGCCTGCAGGCGATTCTGCTGTTCGAGGATATCTCGCATGGTAACTAGCCTCGCGTCTTTGTGATGTCGAGATTGTTGATCGTGCTGACTAGCATCGTCCACGCAGCCAGTTCCACCGTCGAAACTCCTTCGTGCAACTCGACGCCTTCACACAGTTGGTCGGCCAGATTCGAGTTGTCGCGGTAGATCGACGTCAGGTCTTCGACCATCTTAAGAAAACTCTGGCTTTCGCCGGCATCTGGCAGTTTTGAGGTGATGGTCTCGTAGATAATCGCCAATCGACCTGCGGGACTCAGCGCTCGGTCCGCGATTGTCTCGTGGGCCAGGTGGCGGGCTGCCTTCAAATACTCCAGTTCGTTCATCAACAGCAGCGCTTGGAGCGGAGTGTTGGTACGTTCTCGGCGAGCGATACACGATTCCCTGGACGGTGCGTTCAGAATGGTCATTTGTGGCGGCGGCATGCCTCGCTTCCAAAACGTATAGAGACTACGACGGTAGATCTTCTCGCCAGTGTCGGATTCGTAAACGCGAGGATACGAGCTGGGCATACTAACCGCCTTCCACAGACCCGCCGGCTGCGGCGGCTTTACGCTCTTGCCATACAAGTCGTAGTTCAACAGGCCGCTTGTCGCCAGCAATTGATCGCGAATCATCTCGGAATCCATACGAAAACGCGAACCGCGCGACAGCAAGCGATTCTCTGGATCGCTTTCAAATTCGTCAAGCGTCGCCTCGGATTCCTGCTGATACGTTTCGGACATCACGATCTGCTTTAGCAGCGCTTTGACGTCCCACTCCGACTCGATCAACGAGGCAGCGAGGTGGTCGAGAAGATCGGGATGGCTAGGCCAATCGCCCTGGGCGCCGAAGTCTTCCGCCGTCTTCACGATGCCGACCCCGAACAGCTGCTGCCAGAACCGGTTGACAACCACCCGCGCGGTCAACGGGTTCTCAGCAGAAACAAACCACTCGGCCAAATCCATGCGGGACTTTATCCCATCCTTCTTCTTCATCGGTGGTAAGAAAGCCGGCGAATCGCGGACGACTTGTTCACCGGGATTGTCATATGCGCCGCGAATCAAGATGTGGGCGGGCCGTCTGTCAGCTTTCTCTTTCATGACCATCGCCACTGGGATCGTGGCCACGAAAGTTTGCTTCTCGCCCCGGACTTTCTTGAGTTCCTGTTTCGCCTGCGCCAACGCTTCATCGAGCGTCTTCTTTTGCGCCTCGTCGCCCGCCTCTTTGACTTGCTGTTCGATCCGCGGAATCTCTTTCGTCAGATCGTCGATCCGATGCTGGAGCTCTTCCAGCTTCGCCTGCTCCGTCTCGCTTGCCAGGCTGACATACGGAGGTTGCAGACCTCGCTGAAAGTCCGTTCCTTGCCTGCCACCGGTTTCCGGCGTACCGTCCAGGTTGTTAAAGAAGGCGAAGAGCTGATAGAAGTCTTTCATCGTGATCGGATCATACTTGTGGTCATGACACACGGCGCACTGCACCGTCAGACCCATGAACGCAGTGCCCACTGCCGTGATGCGATCGATGACGTTGCGCGTGAAGCTCTCTTCCGGAAGCGCCGTCCCACGGTCGATGATCAGGTGCAGCCGGTTGAAACCGGACGCGATGAACTGGTCGTGTGTCGGTTTGGGATAGAGGTCGCCCGCGAGTTGGTACTTGACGAATTCGTCATATGGTAGGTTTCCACTGAACGCCCGGATCACCCAGTCCCGGTATGGTGTCATCTCGCGGTAATGGTCATGGTGAATACCGTTGGTGTCTGCGAAACGCACAAGGTCCAGCCAGTACTTGGTCATGTGCTCGCCATACTGTGGCTTGTTCAGCACACGATCCACAATTCGTTCGTAAGAATCCGCGGAGGTATCGGACAGAAAGCTGCGAATCTCCTCGCGCGTTGGCGGTAGTCCGGTTAGATCCAAGCTCAGCCGCCGAATCAAGGTACGCCGGTCCGCTCTTGGTTTCGGTGCCAGCCCTTGCGACTCGAGCCGGCGCAGAACGAAGCGATCGATCGGCCGCTGGCTCCATTGTTCGTTCTGGACTGCGGGCGGGTCGGGCATTCGCGGTGGCACAAACGCCCAGAAGTCTGCATACTCGGCGCCTTCTTCAATCCATCGCTTGATGATCGCCTTTTCGTCGGCAGTCAGTGGTTGTTTGGAGGAATCCGGCGGCGGCATCACATCATCATCTTCCGTCGTGATCCTGTACCACAGCGCGCTGTCTTCGATCGATCCTGGCTTGATGGCTCGTGACTCATCGAGCGTGCGATAGGCTCCCTCAGGCCCATTCGCCTGATCCAGGCGCAGATCCGCTTCTCGATCATTCTCGGCGGGTCCGTGACATTGAAAACACCGGTCCGACAGGATCGGACGGACATCTCGGTTGAAATTGACTGTCTGCTCGGCCACGCAGATAACCGGCACAGCCAAAATGCCGATCGCGATAAGAAGTACCTTCACGTCCCCACCCACCTCAAGTGCGATTTAGGATCGGTAATATCAAATTTGCTGTATGCTTATGTATGCTTACCTTACGCTCTGGCTGCCCAAGTTTCCAGCGCCCGCGAACTGGCTTGCGCTTTGTCAAAGCATGATTGGGGGTCGGTGATTCAGTGGAGTGAGCTTCCAGCTGGCGATTCATCAACGCCAAACCCGAGGCAAGCAACATGCTTACCCCACTTTCTAGCTTTGACAAGGCAGTAGGCATTGGTGTTGATACAAATGCACGGTTTGCCTTCTTCACATCATCTCTCCCTTGGCTTGTGGGAGAGGGATAGGACAAATGAACAGGAGGACACAGAGGAAACAGAGACGGCAGAATCGAGAACTCTGCTTCCTCTGCGTCCTCCTGTTCAAAATCTGCATCCAGCCAAGAGTACGGGTATTTGGATTGCGAGACAAAGCCTAATTGGACAGCGCCAGTTTCATCGTTAAGTAGTTGCTGAAATTGGCCTTCCATCAACAGAGAGAAATAGGCGATCCTCCGCGTGGT
>NYXM01000033.1 GCA_002685655.1 Planctomycetaceae bacterium | reverse complement strand
ATCCTAATCACGCGGCCTGACGGTGCCGTGTTCTATTCCAATGACAAAGGTGTAACGTGGATTGATTCCGGTTCACGCGTTGTTCCACCGGCAAGTCCTAAGTTTAAGGCGCCTCAACTGATCGTCCTGCGAGACGGAACGATCGTCGCCGTTGCCACGTGCGGCAACCTGCGCATCTGGATCAGCACCGACCGCGGAAAGACCTGGTCGAAAGATCGTTCGTTGGACACGTCGAGTTACGGCTATCCGGGTTCTTGGATTCTCGACGACGACCAGTCCATCCTGTTGCCCTATTGCGCCAGCGGTCGTGCGCCAAACCGGATTTACCTGGTCCGGTTCCAAATCAATGAAGCACGAACCGGGATTAGGTTACTGCCGGTAAAAAATGGGCCATGAGACGGCCTAATAATCGATTTATTCGCGGTTCCTCGTTTGCCCGTCGTTACTCAACGGCAGCGGCCTTGGGAGACGTGGATCCCGCATCAGAGTACGGTCGCGAACATTGAACGCGCGAGAACTTCTCGATGCTGTTTTGTGGGATCGCGATTCGTCTGGTCGAACGATCTTGACGGCTCCACGTCCCCGAATCTATTCTGCTGACCCCGGTCGGTTGGGATATCGGTTTTTGCGGTGCCATCGCAACTCTCCCATCAGTTAGAACCCTTTTTCTCGGCGACATCCATGATCAATTCGTCTAACGCTGCTTCAGGAAAGAAAAACCAACCTGTTCCTCTCTTGGATGTACGGTGTGACAACGAACCGCTTCGCGAAGAGATGCTAGCGGCGCTAGCGGAAGTTGTCGATTCAGGCCGGTTTTTGCACGGGCCAGATGTTTCCAAATTGGAGAGGGAAATCGCCAGCTATTGTCAGACGGAGCACGCCATTGGCTGCGCCTCCGGTAGCGACGCCTTGTTGCTCTCACTGATGGCGTTGGATATCGGACCAGGCGACGAAGTCATCCTGCCGAGTTTCACGTTTTTTGCGACAGCCAGCGCCGTCTGGCGCTTGGGAGCGACCATTGTCTTTGCCGACATCGACCCTGCCAGCTTCAATATCGATCCCGCCGCGATCAAGGCCGTTGTATCCCCACGCAGCAAAGCGATCATTCCCGTTCACCTGTTTGGTCAGTGCGCTGAAATGCCAGACATTTGTGCGATTGCGAAAAAGCACAACTTGCTGGTTATCGAAGATGCCGCCCAAGCCATCGGAGCCAACTACGAAGGTCGCGCGGCAGGGTCCTGGGGTGACGTAGGTTGTCTGAGTTTCTACCCCACCAAGAATCTTGGCGGCTGCGGGGATGGCGGCATGTTGACCACCAACAACGCGGACCTGGCACAGCGGTTACGTTTATTCGCCGCACACGGGATGAGCCCCCGGTATCACCATCACGTGGTCGGGATCAACAGCCGTTTGGATTCAATGCAAGCGGCCTTGTTACGCGTCAAGTTACGGCACTTGGATCGTTGGACGAAATCGCGACAGCAAAATGCCGCGCGATACAATCAACTGTTGAAGGAAGTTGGTCTCGACGGTCAGCTTGAATTGCCGACCCACAACAAGGCGTCTCGGCACGTTTGGAATCAGTATTCGATCCGCCTGCCCAATGGTGGTCGCGATCAACTGCGGACATGGCTTTCGGAGGGCCAGATTGGATCAGAGATTTACTATCCGCTGCCGGTGCATCTGCAACCATGTTTCGAACAGCTTGGCTATGCTGAGGGAAGCCTTCCCGAAACCGAACGTGTCGCCAACGAAATCTTGAATCTGCCGATCTTCCCGGGGCTCAGCGTCGACCAGCAGCGATGCGTTGTCGCGCGGCTGAGTGAGTTCTTTGCGACGCGCGGTGCATCGGCTGCATAGATTGGCAACGTGGATCGGCTGCGGGCTGTTACTCTCAGACTAGGCAAATTCGCTGCCAAGCCCTTCTTCGGCGCGCTCGTGAGGGTCTTTAAGTCCATCTCCCAGTTTGTTTAGCGCCTCGGTCTCAATTTGACGGACCCGTTCGCGCGTCAGCCCCAACTCCTCCCCAATTTCTTTGAGGGTATGCGGCTCCATGTCATGTAGGCCGAACCGCATCCGCAGCACCGTCGCCTCACGTTGGTCCATCGTGTCGAGCATCTCCATGACATGTTTGAGCACGTCATGTTCCACCAATTCTTCTTCCGGGCTCTTCATTCGCTCGTCCGTGACCATTTCACCCAGCGACCAGCCTGCCTCCGCCTGATCGGTTTGTGGTGTGGAGTTGTAGATACGAATCGCTTTCTTGATGATGGGCAACTTCTTTTTTGGCAGCCCCAGAACGCGAGCGATCTCTTCCGGCGTTGGCGTGCGGCCAAGTTCTTCGGTCAACCGAGCGTTTGCTCGTCGCCACTTGGAAAGAAGTTCGACCATGTAGGCTGGGATTCGAATCGTCTTGGCCGAGTTGATGAGTGCCCGTTTGATCGATTGCTTGATCCAGTAACTGGCGTAGGTGCTGAACCGGGTACCCATCCCCGGGTCAAACCCTTCAACGGCGCGGAGCAGCCCCAGATTTCCTTCCTCAATCAAGTCCGGCAGGCCTAACCCTTTGCCGGTGTAACCTCGGGCGATATTGACCACGAGCCGGAGGTTGGCGCGAACCATACGGTCGCGAGCTCGCACGTCGCCAAGGGAGATTTTCCCCGCCAGTTCCTGTTCGTCGGCCGCGGTCAAGAGCGCCGTTTCGTTGATCTCCCGGAGATAGGTTTCCAGCGGTGATTGCAATGCAGAACCGGAACTTCGCGAGCGGAAGGTTGGTTCACCAGTGGAGTTGGATTTTTGGGTGCGGGCTGTTGGCATCTTGAGGTCTATCACCGGAGAAGGATCGTGAGTTGCCAATCCATTGACAAAGACACCCGCCTTGAACAAGACATTTATCGTCGGACCGGCGAGTCCTTCTTCATGTTCACACAACACCGATGATGTGCGCGAGATATTCACGCGTTTCGGGCGGTAACGAATAGCGCGACACGACGCATCCTAAGGGCCAAGCTCGGAAGAACCGGAACCCGAGCCACTCTCAGCGCGCCTGCGTTGTCAGTTGAAACGAAAGTTCCGGCAGCAAAATCGGCTTACTCAGGCGAGTCGGTCTTGGCGGATTCGTCGGATGGTGCAGCATCATCCGCAGCTGACACTTCATCGCCTGCAGTCGATTCGGCAGCAGGTACGTCAACAGCCGCTTCATCGGCAGGCGCATCCACAGCCGCTTCATCAGCTGCCGCAGCCGTCTCAGGAGGTGTTTCCGCGGGAGGTTCCGCCTCGCCGGCCTTGAATAAGGGGCCGGCCTCGCCCAGCCCACCCTTAAGATCTTCACGCGGTCCAGGGCGATCCTTTTGGCCAGCTTCACCGGCCGCGCCAGCCTCTTCCTCGGCCCATTCGACACGTTTGCGGGACAGACCAATCTTTCGCTCTTCCGTATCGACGCGGAGGATCTTAACTTCGATTTCGTCGCCCACACTGACGACGTCTTCGGGATTCTCGACCTTGTGATCCGCCAACTCCGAAATATGCAGGAGACCTTCCAGACCATCCTGCAAGCCAACAAAGACGCCGAAGTTCGTGATCTTGGTCACCGTGCCTGAAATCACTTGACCCGGTTGGTACTTACTGGGGATGTCGTGCGCCCAAGGATCACCTTCCAATTGCTTGAGACCCAAGGCAATGCGGCGGCGGTCCTGATCGACCGACAAGACGCGGCACTCGACGTCTTGCCCTTTCTCCAACATTTCGTTGGGATGACTGATCTTGCGTGTCCAAGACATGTCCGAGACATGCAAGAGTCCATCGATCCCCTCTTCCAACTCGATAAACGCACCGTAGTTGGTCAGATTGCGGACTTTTCCCTTGACGGATGTTTCCGCGGGGTAGCGTTCCAGCACGCGGTCCCACGGGTTGTCCTGGGTCTGTTTGATGCCCAGCGAAAGCTGTTGGCCCGCCTTGTCGATCGACAAGATCACCACATCGATTTCGTCGCCGATCTGCAGCAGTTCATTGGGATGGTTGATGCGTTTCGTCCAGGACATCTCGCTGATGTGTACCAAGCCTTCAATGCCTGGTTCGAGCTTCACGAACGCACCATAGCTCATCACATTCACGACTTCGCCGTTGTACTTCTGGCCGACGTCGTATTTCTCTTCGACGGTGTCCCACGGATTTTCACTCTTCTGTTTTAGGCCCAGAGCGATTTTTTGTTTTTCACGATCAATACCCAAGATCATCGTCTCGATCTCTTGATCGATGGCGACCATTTCAGACGGATGACCGATCCGTTCCCAGCTCATGTCCGTGATATGGAGCAAGCCGTCGATTCCGCCCAAGTCGACAAACGCGCCGAATTCGGCGATGTTCTTGACTTGGCCCTTGCGGACCTGACCGACTTCCAATTCGGAAAGCAGTTGTTCGCGATCTTCTTCGCGTTGTTTTTCGATTAGCGACCGGCGGCTGACCACGATGTTGCGGCGTGCTTCGTCGATCTTCAAGACTTCGCACTGCACTGCGCGGCCAATGTAATCGCCGATATCCGCAGGTCGTCGGATGTCGACCTGACTGGCCGGAAGAAACACGTTGACACCGATGTCGACCAGCAATCCGCCTTTGATCTTTCGCGTCACCGTACCGGTCACGACCTGGCCTTCGTGAACGGTCTTCATCATCTCTTGCCAGACCAGAATCTTCGCCGCTTTGCGCTTGCTCAACGAGACGAGGCCGTGCGGATCGTCCGTCATCCCGTGTTCGTCTTCTACATCCTCAATCAGAACCTTGACGATCTCGCCTACTTCGGGTTGCGCTTCATCTTCATCCCATTCATTGAGCGGAATGCTGCCTTCGCTCTTGAATCCGACATCGACCAGCACATGTTCGTCATCGATCCGCAATATCTTGCCGTCAACGATACTGTTTACATCAAACGAGCCTTCAGTTTCGATCAAAGGCAACATATCGTCGCCCTCGTCAATCGCACCGATTTCGGCGTCCAATAGTGTTTGCAGATCTACGTCTTCTAAATCGCGAATGAGGTTTCGATTGACCATCGGGATGTCACAAGGGGGGGGTTGAGGGTGAAAGGTTCTGTTTTGCGGCGTGGCAAGGCTCATGCACGGGTTGCTTCACAACCTAACCGGCCCTGCCCTAAAGGCGAGACGAAGCCTGCAAATCTAGCAAATTCATGTACCTAGAACAACCGCAGCCGGGTCTTTAGTTCGCTCGGGTAACCCCGCCCACCCTTCGGAGATCGTACAGCTTTAAGATCGTAGTCGCCGCGCAGCGACAAATGGCAGGTCTTGATTCGCTGGTGAAGTTCCCTGACGAGTTGCTTATCGTCGATCTGCTCGTAATCACCGAAGTGAATCGGTTCTCCGACAAAAACCTGGATCTGGCAGAAACTGATCGTCTTGGCATTTCGCGGCCACGCTTGATAGGCGCCGTCGATTGCAACTGGCAGCAACGCGGCTTTGGTACGTCGAGCGAGGGCGCAGAAACCGGGCTTTAGTTGGGCCAATTCTCCGTCAGTCGTTCGCGTACCCTCGGGAAAAATCAACACCACCTCGCCACGGCGGAGACGGCGAATCGACTCTTTAATGCCTTCCAGCCCCATTCCGTCCCGGTTGATTGGGATCGCATCCAGGAATTGGATCAGCCACCGAAGTAGGGCAAACTTGAACAGAGACTTGCGGGCGACAAAATTCAATCGACGCCCAAAGACCATCCCCACCAGCACAGGACCCAAGTGACTTTGATGGTTGGAGCAAACAAGCACCGGGCCCTCGGGCGGCATGTTTCGCGAGCCGAAGCTGCGAAAGCGAAACGAGGCAACCGCCATGAGCCTCACCATCAAGCGGATTGCTCGATAAGCGATGCGTTTAAACCAATGGCGTTGCATGGCGAGCTCAAGCGATTTCTAGAGCACGCTGCCAGCGTGCATTCACACTCGTTTGTTGGCACCCTGGCAGCGTGCACTACGCATGACCCGGACTAGCGAGTCGCAGTCTGACGTGATCGGACGATCTCTTCGAGCCGGTCGACAACCTGCTCAGACGTCATGCCGTCGGTATCCACCTCGATCGCATCGTCGGCTTTTTGCATTCGGCCGAAGCGCCGAGTCGCGTCGCGCCTGTCCCGTTCGTCTAGCTGCTGCAGCAATTCGTCCAAATCCACCTGTTCGCCACGTCGCTCCATTTCCAGCTGACGACGCTTGGCGCGTTCTCGGGGTGACGCAGAAAGGTACAACTTACATTCCGCGTCAGGAAAGGCGACAGTGCCCTGGTCACGACCTTCGCTGACAATGTCCGTACTGGTCGCCGTTTGGCGCTGCAATTCGACCAGTCGATGTCGAACTTCTGGCAAATCGGCCGCAAAATGGACGGCCGCAGTGACGGCTGCCGAGCGCAGTTCTTTGGTCACGTCCGCGCCGTTTATCCTGACGCGTTCTGGCTCCAGTTCGATCTGCAGGCTGTGAGCAATTCGCACCATCGCTACGGCATCGTTCATGTCGACACCGGTACGCAACGCGCCGCAGGCAACCGCGCGATACATGGCACCAGTATCCAGAAAGCGAAATCCCAGCCGTTGGGCCAACATTCGCGCCACCGTACTCTTACCGGCGCCGGCTGGCCCATCAATGGTCACGATCATCACTCATTCCTCAGAGCGGGACATCATGTGCTGAAACGCGCCTCGACTTCCACCCATTCGTGGCCCGTCATCTCCAAACAGACAATGCCATTTTCAACCTGAAGGTCGCCGATTGTCTCGCCCACAAAGTCAATGTGTTTGGCGGCGACAGCCGGTCGAAAGCTACGCAGCTTTGCGCGAGTCGCCTTGCCACTTGTTTCCAGAACCCGGACACGAAAACCGACGATCCGCCCTTCTTCGCACAGCGCTTCCCAGTGTGTGGCCAACAAGCTTTTGGCGTCAAAGTGAAACAACCAGCTGCTCGTCGCCGGTGCGGGAGGTGCAACAGTGCGGAGAATCGACAGCGTGGGCGATATCAGCGAGACCGCATCATTGACTGGATTGGCCAGCTCGACACCAATTCCCAGGCGGAATGTTCGTGCTCGTTCACCTCGGACGACCAACAGACTATCCAGCATCCGATGACCGGCCCGACGGTGATACGGGAGCCCGCCGGTCAACAGCGTTGTTCGTGAGTCGCCGGTATCGATTTCAATGAACTGACAGGCCTCGATGTGCTTTTGGCTGACAGGATGTCGAGTCTGTTGGCAATCATAGAACAGCTCGGCCCCTTCGTCTTTCCAGGCAAACCGGGCAGCATAATATGAACTCCACGGATCGGCTGCAGGTTCGTTTTGCGGGTCCAGTTCGATTTCCAGCTCCAGCACGCGACTGCCCCGCACAGCTCGATATGTTTGAGAAAAATGGGACAGCAGCTGGCCATTACGATCGACTAGTTTTCCGCGCACCAGGATTTCACCGCGCGTACCAGGCACGCAGTGCAGATCAACGGACTCAGCCACCATGACCGAATAAACGGCAGCCTCATCAGCATCGCACCCCGCCTCGCCTGGTCGTTGCTGTGGACCAGAGCACCGCAACGCCAACTGATAGGAAATACGATTGCCACGCGTCTGGTAATCCTGCATCGATTGCAGCGCGCCAGTCGTCGGATTGATACTCGCTTCAAAGAAATCGTTGCGGAGCAGTAACGCGCCATCGCTTTCTTCGGCCATGGCTGGATTCGTCTGCTTGGCGGTCCGCTGCGTTGCCGACGCCGCCAGCCACGCGAATCCCATCGACGGCACGTCGACCACCGCCAGCTTGCAACCATCCGCTTCGCCGACGGCATAGACCGGCTTGGCGGCTTCGGGTAGCCGATCCAATTCGCTGATATCAATCAACATGCGGCGGGCGTGATTCAGCGGATTGGCGATCAGATAGCCCTTCTCCGGTGGCGTGTCCTGCGGCGGTAGACTTTCGGCAAATTGTTGGAGGGCATGGGTAAGCGAGTCTTCGAGCTTGTCGTCGACCGGATCTGCGGCCGGCGAGTCGCTCTGCTTTGCGTCCGCGTCCGAGGGGTCTTGGGCAACCGCTTGAGGCGGTTCCGCGAGTCGATCGATCGACGCTTCCAGGTCGTCACGAATGCCAGACGAGTCGCCGGTGATCAAGTGCGACAGAGCTCGCAGGTTGCTCGCGGCGTCCCAGGTGAAACGCCTTCGCCAATAACGCTGAATCGCTGAAATCGGATCCGCCTGACGACGAATGACGCTTTGCTTGAGGTAGGGCGAGCGGTACTGACTTGCCTCGAATCGATCCAACTGTCCTGGCATGTAAGTATCGCGAAAATAGGCCTCAACGGTGGCGAATTTTCCCAATGCCGATCCATATTTGGCGCATCGTTTGAGGTCTTCGAACCAGTCGCTGTCCTGCCCGGGCCAGTGGGCCAGGCAAATCGACGCGACATGATCCATATCCATCGATTCGCCGAGCTTTTGCGCTAATCCCAAGAATGTTTCTGGCTTGGTCGCATCGAGGGGCACTTTGGCGATTGAATCAATTGCCGATCCGTCGGTGCCCTCCCACCGGGTCTTGATCTGCGCGCCTTGTGGGAATCGACCATCATCCAATGTGACATGAAACGCCCCGGCAAACCCGAACTTGCTGAGGATTTGGGGCAAGCAAGGCGTCAGGCCAAAACGGCGTCGTCCAAAAACGGTTGGCCGGTGGTCGAGCCGCTCGACATAGCGCTGCCCGCCGCGACGAAGTGTGCTGAGCACCGATTCTTGCGAAAGCAACGGCAACCGTGACTCGATGTCTTCGCCACCAATCAACCCTGCGCTACCCGCCGCCACCGCCGCCGACAGAGCCTGCATGGTCTCCGGCGAGTGCTCGGCCAAATGATCTAGCAGTTCGCCGCGGATCATGAAATTGCTGGGTGTCGCACTGTCAATGCTGGTACGCATCGATTCGCCCAACGTGGAGGATTCGACCATCGTGATGTCGATCAAGAAAGCGTCCACTGAGTAAAAATGATCACGTTCTTCGCCCAACAGATCGAAGCAAGCGGTCAGTTTCTCACCTGCCAAAGCAGCGTCGCCGCTGGCCGCAGCCTGTGCCCCAGCAACGAGTTGTGTATTGAAATGGTATTCGTCAAGGTTGCTCGAATACCTCATTTGTCGGGTAAGCAACTGGATCTGCAGGAAACCGTAACCCAAAGCGTGGAAGTCCGCGGCGAGTTCCGAGTCGATGCCCCGATCTCCGCCATCAAGCTGCTCGAGGGCCGCAGCGACAATGCGAGCTCGGTCAGTTTGGTTGCGAATCAAGCAGGCGCCCTCACTTTGAGCCCGCTGAACGAAGCCTGTGGGCAGTTCGTTCTCGCTGACCGAAGGGACAATCAGCAGTCGATCAGCCAGGTTTTCGGGTGTGTCGTCCACCCGGGACCAAGTGGGAGCCGCGTTTGCCGAAGCGACCAGGGCGGGATGCCAAAGGGAGGTCCAGGCGGCCAAGAGCCCAGCCGCTTCATCCCCTTCATGGTGATGCGGAAAGTCTTCGAGGCTGTGGCACGGCAGAAGAATTACAAGTTCTTGGAATTTCATGCTGCTTGGCGCCGATCGGGATCTATTCTGAGAGGTGGCATCGGGCCCTCCACGATAGCTCCGGAATTGAGGTGCGTCGACCGCTGGCGGTCAAAATTTGGGCCGGTTCAGACACGAATCGCCGCCACCAATGGGTGGAAATCTGTAAACTCGCGGCCAGTAATTAGTTGACAATCGCAAACCGGCGTCAGTAGGATGAATTAATGATAGCAGGGGTTTGCGGCACCAAATCTGTGCGCCGTTTGACATTACAGCAATTCAAAAACCCGACCCGTAACGCGGTAGGCGGTGATCACTGATTATCGTTCCGAGCGTACGGACTGCAATTCTCCGGCAGAGGAACTGACTTATGGCAAAAAAGCCAAATTACGTTTGGGGAATCGACATAGGACAATGTGGCCTGAAGGCGTTGCGGTGCGTGGAAGAAGATGGCCAGGTTGTCGCGGATGCATTCGATTACATCGAATATCCCAAGATTCTCAGCCAGCCCGAAGCTGATCCCGAGGCCCTCGTTCAGGAGGCACTGGAACAGTTTCTGTCGCGGAACGAGGTCGTTGACGCGAAGGTCGCGATTTCGGTGCCTGGCCAAAGCGGCCTCGCCAAGTTCTTCAAGCCACCGCCAGTCGATGTCAAACGGATTCCGGACATCGTTCAATACGAAGCGAAACAACAGATTCCCTTTGCGCTGGAAGAGGTCATCTGGGATTTCCAACAGATGGCCGGTGGCACGGAAGTTGATGGTTTTGCCATTGATACCGAGGTTGGCTTGTTCGCTATGAAACGCGAGCAGGTCTATCGCTATTTGCAGCCGTTTGACAAGGCCGAGATCGAATTGGACATCGTCCAGTTGGCGCCGTTGTCAATCTACAATTTCGTTTCGTACGACATTCTTTCGGATGGTCCCGATCCCGATGAATTCGACCCGGACGAGCCCCCCGAATCCATCGTCATCCTGGCGATGGGAACCGACGCGACGGACTTGGTGATTACGAATGGTTTTCGTGTCTGGCAACGCAGTATCCCGCTCGGCGGTAACCATTTCACCAAACAGCTTACCAAGGAACTCAAGCTGACATTTGCCAAGGCCGAACATCTCAAACGAAACGCGCGTCAGGCGGAAGACCCTAAGGCGGTGTTCCAAGCCATGCGCCCGATCTTCAACGATTTGGTGACCGAGGTTCAGCGATCGATCGGCTTTTTCCAAGGAATTGATCGCAAGGCGAAGATTCGTGGTGTGGTCCTATTGGGTAATACGGTCAAGCTGCCGGGGCTCCAGCAGTATGTGGCAAAGAACCTTGGCTACGAAGTCATTGAGTTCGAGAAATACAACTTGTTGGGTGGTCCGTCAGTCGTCTCCTCACCGGCTTTTACAGACAACGTTCTGGCCTTCGGTGTGAGCTACGGATTGTGTTTGCAGGGGCTGAAGAAAGCCCGATTGCTGACGAGCCTCTTGCCTCGTGAGATTACTACGGCAAGGATCGTGCGGGCGAAGAAACCGTGGGCCATTGCTTCGCTCAGCACGTTGATGCTGGCGTGTGCATTCAGCTTCGTGTTCACGTACAGCGTTTGGTCCGAGGTCCAGGAAAACGCTGCCACGAACGGCGTAACTTGGGAAGCTGCGGAAGCCGAAATGGCAGGCCACAAGACAACTAGTGATGGATTTAAAGCCGAGCATCAGAACCAGGTCGCCAAACTGGAATTCATGACCCAGGTTGGCGAAGAAGTTGTCGGATCAGGTGACCGTCGCATTCAATGGCTGGAGCTCATGAAGGCGATCACCGCCGCCCTTCCCGTTACGCAAGACATGCCGGTTGGCGAGTACGTAAGCCATAAAGACACGGCGTTGGACGAGCGGCGAGAGCTTTACATCGATCATATCGAGTCCGAGTACTTCCCCGATCTGTCCACATGGTGGGCCAACAATCAGGTGCAGGTAAAGAACTACGAGCTGATGGCGTTTCTCAAGAAGAGATTTCCAATCGCCGAACCGGTGGTCGGCGACAACGACGTTGCCGGGGTAGAGACAGGTGACAGTGATTCGTCAGACATGTTGGACGAGCTAGGCACGTTGGACGAGCAAGACGGGGCAGATTCGGGTGGCGCTGGACTCGACTTGCCTGGCCCCACAGGCCCTGGCTGGATCATCGAAATCCAAGGCTACCATTACTTCAACAAGTCGCTCAGCTTGGGAGGTGCCGTGCACGTACGAAGCACCCTGCTGAAAGAACTCGAGCGAGGTAGCGTTGTTCTTCCAAATAAGAGCGATGGAACGGGAACGCAGACGGAGTTCACAATGAAAGAGCTGGGAATCGGCTTTCCCATCCTAGCCGTAGAAAGCGGTCAGCCAGTATTGACGCCAGTCCCCAATCCTGATTTTGCCCCAACCACAGGCGGTACCAATGGTGGTTTGGGCGAGGGTGGGTTTGGTGGAGCGTCTGGTGAATTCGGTGATGCGCCGGGCGCGCTTGGTGGAGCGCCAGGCGGTCTTGCCGGACCCGGATCACTTGCCGGTAGTGGTCCAGCCGGACCGGGTGGCCCGGCAGCCGAGGGCGCAGAGGTGGAACCCCAGTTCTTTTCCGTCAAAAAACACTCGTTCACGGTCCAGTTTGTGTGGCAGGAAAACCGCTTGACCACTCGCGTTCAAGAGCGCGAGGATCGGGAAAAAGCGTTGCAAAAGGCAGCAGCCGACGCCGCAAAGGCAGCCGCCGAACAGGCTGGAAGTGATCCAGCAACACCCGCAGCAGGGGATGCATCCGAAACTGAGGAAGGGAGCTAATTGTGGATCAAGTCAAGCTGATTTTATCAAAACTCGTCAAGCACTGGTTTTGGGTCGTCTGTAGCATCATGGTGCCGTTGCTGTTGGGCGGTTGGTTTGTCACCACCTCCGGCATGAACGATGCCACCAAGCAAGGGAAAAGTCGGATCGATAAAGCTTTTAGCATCGACACTGCCATTAGGAAAACACCCGCTCATCCCAATTCTCTATCCCAGCAAGGGTTGGAGAAATTAGAAAAAGAGATCATCGCGGAAGTCGTGGCTGCATGGAAGATTCAATACGAGCAGCAACGCAAATTCCTTGTCTGGCCTGAAGAGCTGGGGGACGAGTTCATTGCTCAAGTGGACGAGTATCGTCCGATCGAGAAACTGAAATACGCCCCCAACGATCCGACCAACGAAATCGATGTCCAATTTCGCGAACTTTATCGAAATTACATCCAGGAAGAACTGCCAAAACTAGCCCAGATCATCGGTGCCGATTGGTTGCCTTCGGGGGCCGGAGGTGGTGGTGAAGGCATGCGGGGCAGTGGCATGGAAGGTGGTCTTGGCGAAGGTGGTTTTGGTGGTGACACCGAAGGTGGTTATGGCGGTGGCAGCGATGGTGGTTTTGGCAGCGGCGCGAGCGGAGTTTTTGGCGGTGGGATGGGCGGTCAGTCTGGTTTACCAGGCACAGGTTTAGGTGCTGTTTCAACGGCGATCGTCACATGGGATCCATCGGACCAAACGCGATTGCAAAGTATGAGGTTTGATTGGAGAAGATTGCCTGGCGGAAAACCTGGGACTTTGGACATTCTGTACGCCCAAGAGAATCTCTGGGTCATGCAAGCCTTGATGCGAATTGTGGCCACCACGAACCAGGGCGCAACGGCGCGTTACAACGCGACGGTCAAGGAAATCAAATATATCCAGATGGGACGAGAAGTTGGACCTACAACCAGCCGCGTGCAGCGTCTTCAAGCTGCTGCCGGTGGCACCGGTGGCGAAGGCGGGCTTGGAATGATGGACGGGATGGGAGGACCCGGCAGCGGGATGGAAGGCTACGGTGAATCAGGCATGGGGTCAGGAGCCAGCGCGATGGGCGGTGCTGGCATGGATGGTGAAACCGGCGGGATGGAAGGCTCTGGCATGGACGGCTCTGGTATGGAAGGCTCTGGTATGGAAGGCTCTGGTATGCTTGGCGAAGGCGGGGCGATGGCGGTCGCAAGCAACGATCCGGCACACAACCGATACGTCGACAACAACTATGTTCCAATCGCCGCCAGTCGATTGCGCGAGGTGATGGAGTCAGAAAACCCAGCACCTGCGAACGCCTTCCTGGTGGTCGCCAAACGGATTCCCATTCGGATGGGTATGGTCATTGATCAGCGCAAACTGCACAATTTTATCGCAGCTTGTGGAAGCTCGAACTTAGTGGTTGAAGTTCGGCAGGTGCGCGTTAACAGAATCGGTAGTGGTTCCAGCGGTAATGGCGGCATGATTGGGGGCATGGGAGGTTCATATCCTGGCGGAATGGGCGGCGGAATGAGCGGGGGAATGATGTCTGGTGGAATGGGTGGGAGTCTTGGCGGTGGCCTTGGTGGCGGCCTTGGTGGCGGTCTTGGTGCCGGCTTCGGCGATGAAGGAGCGGCCGGCGAGGGAAGTTCGTTCGGAATGGGAAGCGGGATGGGAGAAGGTCCCGGTGGTTACGAGGGCGGTGATGGAAGCAGCGGCGCGTTTAGTGACGTTTCACCCTACGATCTGCCTGTCGAAATCTACGGAATGGTGTACATCTACAATCCGATTAGCCTGCGTTTACAAGAGGCGACAAGTCAGGTCACGGCGGATACGGATCTGGAAGGCAGCACGACAACGCCCACAGCACCGGTCGATGATACCAGTGCACCACCTGCGACCGACGCAACGACACCGGCAGACGCTGCTCCTGGAGCTGGAGCGGCGGCTGGAGGAGCAGACCCGGAAATTGGCGACCAATTGAATCAGCCTGCGCAGGCTGGTGGCTAAGAGCACATGAGTAAAAACCAACGAATCGGGCGATCTGAGCCTGCTTGACAAGGGTCGAACTGCTATACTGAATTCGTACGCCGTTAGGAACGACGGCGTGCGAAAAAGACAAAATCGAGGACGTACCTCGCAACGACACGAGGAGCCACACGATGGCGAAACTTGGCTTAGACAAAGACGCTTTTAAGCGATTCTTTTCCCTGCACGTCGAGAAGATTGTACTCGGCGTCGTCGTTTTGGTACTGGTTTTGTTTGTCTACCGAGGCTCACGCCTCGAAGGCCTGGCCAGTGACAAGCGTCCTGACGTTTTGAGGACGAAGGCGGTTGAAGTCAAGAAATTCATCACAGATCCGCTGCCCGTTCCGACGATCGTGGCGGAGAACGAACGACCGACCGAGTTCGTTCAACGAACCACCGCCGGCCAGGCACCGATCAACGCTATTGGCTATCCGGCCCCAGTGTATCCTGGCCCGCAAAAGCCGTCAGGGCGAAAACGTACGGATCCGGATCTCTATCCGCCGATGGACATTGAAGCTGTGGCGATGTCGAACGGCCCCGTCGCCTATGTGCCGGTTCGAGGCGAAGTGGATCCGCTCAAAGACGATGAGATCATGGAGCCAAAGAAAGCGAAAGAGGTCAAAAAGAAACGAAAAAAGCGCAAGAAGCGTGACAAGAATGATCCCTATGGTGGCTTAGGTGGCTACGGTGATGAGGATGGCGGCATTCCCGGAATGGGCTCAGGTTCCGGTGCTCTTGGCGGACTTGGCGAATTCGGAGGGATGGACGATGAAGGTGACGAAGGCAGTATGCTCGGTGCCATGCCAGGCGGATCTGCAATGGGCGGATCTGGAATGGGCGGATATGGAGGAGGTGGCGGTGTGGCGGGCATGGCGGACCCAGCGAACATCGAAGGTTATCGACCACAATCCGGCGCGCTTGTTATCACGAGACACGTGGTTGGTGTGACCGCGAGAATTCCGTACAAGAAGCAGTGGGACGAATTCGATGTCAAATTATCCAATGCCATGGGCTACACCAGGTCGCGCGATGTGCCAACGTACTTGGGCTTCTACGCGGAACGCGCCGAAGTTAAAGACGAAACCGAAACGGAATTTGAATGGAAGGCGATTTCGACCTCCGAATTTGTTGTGAAACAGATGAACGATAGGCGACGACCCTATGGCGGATGGGCAGGGTTTCCCGCGGAAATCGCGGATCCACGGTACGTTATGCCCGGCATACTGACGATGCCTATACCGCCAATTGTGTCGAAGTCGTACGATGATATTGCCATTCACAGCAAGATTCCTCGATATCAGGTCGCGCCACAAATTCCCGACACGGATGACGCACAAGACGCACCTGAGGATTCAGACGAGCCACAGGGTATCAACAGCGGCCCGTCGCTGACCGGTGGTCCTGGTTTGCAGGCGGGTTTCAGCGGTGAAGGTACCTCTGGTATGCAAGGTATGAATGGATATGGCATGGGTGCGCCTGGCATGGGTGCACCTGGCATGGGTGCACCTGGCATGGGTGCACCTGGTATGGGTGCACCTGGTATGGGTGCACCTGGTTTGGGTGCGTCTGGCATGGGTGCACCTGGTATGGGTGCACCTGGCATGGGTGCGTCTGGCATGGAAGGAATGGGTGGATATGGCGAGGAAGGTAGCGGCGGGTATGGCGGGTATGGCGGCATGGGCGATGGCATGGGCGGCATCCCCACATTTGGCCCCACCGTCGAATATCTGATGGTTCGCTTCTTTGACCTTTCCATCAAAGACACGACCAAGAAATACCGCTATCGCATCCAGCTCTGGGTGGAAGACCCGAATCATCCCAAGAATCCTCTCGCCGAACCGAATGTGCGAGCACTTTCCACGGCCGTCCGAACTCGTATCACGGACGTCAAGGCCAAGGAAGCTGCAGCAAAGAGCCGTTTATCTTATTTTCGCGTGACAGAGTTCAGCGAACCGAGTGCTGTTGTTTCGTTCGGACCCAGCAACCAAACGCTGGGTGGTGAAATCTCGATGGAAAAACCAAAGGTGATCAACGATTCGTTTGGTAACCAATTCGACCTGATGGCCGTCGAACGATCTGCAAAAGTCATGTCGGTCGTTTGGGACGCAAAACGCGCCATCGAAGTTCCTGGTTTGGTGGACGCCCATCGCGGCACCTTTCTGAACTTCGATCTGGACGCGGATGTGGTGCATCCAGTTTCACTTCAGTACAAGACGATCAAGGAGTATCCTTTTAAGACCAATCGCATGGTCTTGGACTTCATCGGTGGCAGGCCGCTACCTGTTCCCAAGGACGAGCAAGAAGACAATCCGCTTTTCTCGCCTGCCGAATTCTTATTCTTGAACGAGAAGGGTGAATTCTTTGTCAAGAACGAATTGGACGACTGGGACGGGTTCAAGAAACGATTGCCACCGGTACCCGCCGCCACCGACGACTCGATGTTCGGCGGCCTCGGCGACGGCGAGGGCATGGGAGATATGGAGGGCATGGGAGGCTATGGTGAAGGTGGCTATGGTGAAGGCGACGAAGGTGGTGACGACGGTGAGGGTGGCCGTGGTAGAGGCCGCAGGGGTCGAGGCGGTAGCGACGACGAATAGCACCAGTCCCAGTGAAACGACTGCTCTAACGGTCGTATCAAAATGCTTTTGGATTCAAACAGCCACTGCAAAACAGTGGCTGTTTTCTTTTTCTTGACAAAGTGACCTTGACGGTCGTCTGGACTGCCAGTATTTATCCCGCTCTCATCTACGGAGAAAACCCTGTCACGGTTGTCAAATCGCGGTGGTCACTGACTGTTGTGGTACGTCAACGCTTGTCTTTGAGTTGCTTAGACGCGAATTCTCGCGAACGCAAACGACAAGAATGAAGCAGCGTATCAGAAGTTGAAACTTGGCCTCTTCGATTCGAAGCACCTCAAAGAAGGAGAATCGCGTTGAAAGCGATCGCCTATTTGTCGTTGACTGTCACCCTATCCCTGGGGCTTGCGTTGGCCAGTCCGGCGACGGCTCATCCTCTCACAACACAGCTGGCACAAGCGACCGCATCAGTCGGTCAAACGGCGTCTGACGGCGACCGGTACCCGGTCACGTCACCGGCGGTCACTTCAGGGGCTAGTGCGCCTCCGATCATTGCGCCTCCCAGTGCCCGCTTTACGCCGTTGGGCTCAGCTCCAGCTGGCCGAGACGGAATTGGTCGCCTGCCATCGGTCGCCGCGGCGCCACGGCCGTTCAGTTCCTCTGGCAGACCGCTCGCTGGTGGACGCGTCGTTTCGCATCCAGCCAAAGACCGCGCCTCGCAGCTTGTCTTCCAGGCCCAACAGCAACTGTTGCGAGGCGAACTGGATTCAGCCTTGCGACTGGCTGAACAAGCACAACGATTGCAAGTTCCCAAAGAGGCCTTCGGGCCACAGGAAATGCGACCCTGGCAAGTCCTCATGGAGATCGAGCGACGCCAGAAGGGTGTCGTACCGGCCAGCAAGTTTACATTACCCCAACGGGCAGCTGGGTTTCCCGTGCAACGAGGGATCTACAATCCCAACACCGATCCATCCAGCAACATGCGGGCGCAAATCCGTGTTCCCACGCCCGCGGGACCACCATCGGTTCAGCCATTGGGACGTCAGCTATTCGAGCAAGGGATGGCCGCATTGGAAGGTCAAGATCGCGGTCGCGCCCTCCAGCTCTTTCGCGAAGCCTGGCAACACCAAAGTGATCTTGATCCGTCAACGCGCCAGCAACTCACGGACAAGCTCAGCCTGCTGAGTTCTGCACGAGACATCGTATCCAGCGGTCGAGAACCTTCGCCGTTGGAGCAAGTCGATACCGCCCAGGAACTCTTGCGTCAACAACTCTATGGCGAATTCTCCATTGAGGGGAAAGCCGCGGACAAGCAGATGAAGGCGGAACCATTCGCAGCACTAGAACGCATGGAGAAAATCCGTGCCAAGGTTGGTGCGTCTGACTTGAGCCCCGGTTCGCAAAAACAGCTGCTGACCTTAATCGATCGGAAGACCATTCAGTTTCGTTCCTACATCGATCAACATCGGTCCGAGATTGAACAGGACGATCGCAACGCCGCGATCCTGGCCTCGATCGATCGCGATCAAGCGATCAAATCTGAAACTCAAAACAAGATCGCTCAACTGGTCGAAGAGTACAACGACCTGATCGAAGAGCAACGATGGAAGGAAGCGGAGGTTCGCGCCAAACAAGTTCGGGCGCTCGATCCGGATTCGCCGATCGCCCGCACGCTGATGATCAACGCTAGTTTTGGTTACAGAATTCGCGAGCAGCAGAATATCGCTGAGCTCAACGAGAAAGGCGTGTATCGCGCATTGTCGAATGTCGGCGCGTCGGCAACTCCCTTCGACGATAACAATCCGATCGACTTCGGCAACGTGGACAACTGGATGGCGCTCAACAAAAGCCCATACCGCGGTGGAGAAATGAAACACCGTCAACTGTCACCCACGGAAATCAAGATTCAGGCTGCATTGAAAGAACAGGTGCAGGTCAGGTTTACCAACCGGCCGCTCAAGGAAGTCCTCGATGACCTGGGCAGCATGTCGAACGTGAACATCTACGCCGATCCACAAGGGCTCAGTGCCGAAGGTGTGACGTCGGATACACCGATCACGATCAACTTGACTGAAGCCGTTTCACTTCAAAGTGCCTTGAAGCTAATCTTGGAGCCGTTACGGCTGAGCTACGTCATTCAACACGAAGTGCTTCGCGTCACTAGCGAACAATCGGGTGACGCCAATGTGTATACGGACGTCTACAACGTGGCGGACCTGGTGATTCCCATTCCCAATTTCGTACCGGGATACAATGTTGGCCTGCCTGCCGCGATTCGCGAGGCGCATCGCGCGTTGGGCTACGGTGATGGAATCCCCTCGGCAATGGGTCCCTTTACGATCGCACCCACCGACCTGCAAGGTAGTGTGTCGACCAGCGCGTCGGTGCTCGCGCAGTCAAATTCCTTCGGCTTGCAATCACGGAGCGGATCGCGACCGTCGACGCCATTGGGCTACGGCAATGGCAGCATGGGCGGAGCCGCCTTGGCGGACTTTGACACGCTCATTGAATTGATTACGTCGACGATCGCACCGGACACGTGGGACGACGTCGGTGGCCCGGGTGCCATCGAGTCCTTCCCCACCAACTTGAGTTTGGTCATCAGCCAAACGCAGGACGTTCACGATCAAATTGCCGACTTGCTGGAGCAGTTGCGTCGACTGCAAGACTTGCAGGTGACGATTGAGGTTCGCTTCATCACGCTGCGTGATGACTTCTTCGAGCAGATGGGCATAGATTTCGACTTTGACATCGACGATAACGTCACGCAATTGCCGCAAGACGATTCGGGCAATAGTGTGACCATCGGCTTGGATGCGACCGGCATCCCCACAGCCGACTTGGACATCTCGTTCAATCAAGGGAGTTTCGCGGCCAGTCAGCCAGCGTTCGGCGGTTTCGATGCCGCCAGTGCGGCCAGTATCGGATTTGCGATCCTCAGCGATATCGAGGCGTTCTTCGTGCTCCAGGCCGCTCAGGGTGACCAGCGCAGTAACGTGCTGCAAGCACCCAAAGTGACCTTATTCAACGGCCAACAGGCGTCGGTCAGCGATACGTCACAGCGACCGTTCGTGACGAGCTTGATTCCAGTGGTCGGGGACTTTGCCGCCGCCCATCAACCCGTCATCGTGGTGCTCAGCGAAGGAACATCGCTCAGCGTGCAAGCGGTCGTCTCGTCGGATCGTCGATTCGTCCGTCTCACCTTGGTGCCCTTCTTCAGCCAGATCGGTGAGGTGGAAGAGTTCACCTTTGACGGAACCACAACGACCGATTCAGGGTCCAATGTTGTTGACCCGGACGGTAATCCGACGGCACAGGACAACGTAACCACCACCACCGCAGGAACGACGGTACAGTTGCCGACGTTCGCCTTCACCACGGTCTCTACCACCGTCAGCGTGCCTGACGGAGGTACCGTGTTGTTGGGTGGCATCAAGCGACTTCGCGAAGGACGTAATGAGCAAGGAGTGCCGGTGTTGAGCAAGCTGCCCTACATCAACCGCCTGTTCAAGAACGTCGGTATTGGGCGAGAATCGCAAAGCCTGATGTTGATGGTCACTCCACGCATCATCATTCAGGAAGAAGAGGAAGAGAAGTTGGGCATCGAGCTGACTCAATAATTGCGGGGATTATCGAGCCAGTTGTTTTCGCATCGCGACGACGATTTCTGGTGACGCGAGGCCCTTGGTCTGATTGACCAGGTGCACGAAGTTGTCTGCCAGGATCTCGTCAGGATGGATGATGTAGCCCGTGTTTTTCCCAATCTGGTCGTGAAACGAAGTCGTTGACTTTGGGTCGAGCAACTGAGGCTGGCCATCGAAAAGCACCGGCTGCCATCGGTTTCCAACGGGTTCGACTGCCATCAAGCGGAACGTAAGGTAGTCGAAAAACGTCCCGCCACGCTTCACGTCGTAGGCTTCCGTCGATGCATACAAGACGGGGGCGGCGGTCACTGGTTGGCCATCGACGGTCAGCTTGATGTAAGCATCCAGCTGCGGCGCGTCCGGATTCGTCAGCTTGCGGTCTCGTAGTGACGGCGGCATCTGAATCGGCTGGCATGTCGTGAATCCGACGATTGTGTACAGTTTGCTTCGCAATCCTGGATTATGACTGCTCAGCACGTGAAACAGTTCGTGGATCAGCAGTCTTTGGAGGGAGGCCGGTCGCTGTTTCGTGTTCCGTTCAGGCAATACAATTGCATTCCGCCGACAGTACGCCGCATTCCCTTCTTCCTTGCCTGTGGTCTTCACCAGGCGGATCGTGCTGGGGAACGGCAGATCGAAAGGCTTCATTCTCTCGCTTACAACCGCAACGGCTTCACGCAACTTGGCCTGTTCGTCCCCGGTCCAAGCGACGACCTGATCAGCCGCGAATTTTCCCACGTCGCTTCCGGCGACTTTTCGATCCGTTTGCAGCCGCGCCTGGCAGTCGAATCGGCTCAGCGATTTCAGGAATCGATCTTCCTTGGCCAGCAGGACAGCGCCTTGCTCGACCGTCGCGAATTGCACGGTGCTGGCAGTCGTCAATCTGGCATCATCCGCAGCCGCCTCTGAGAAACAAACTACAGAAAGGCACAGGCCCAGCATTGGCGAGATGAGCTTCATTGCCCAGTGTCCTTATCGTTCAATGTGTCGTGCGCTCAGAACACAAGCTACGGTTGCGAATCCAGCGCGACCCAGGCCTTGTTCAAGTAACTACAGCGACAACCGGCGGACGCATCCGGGACGAGCACAATGCCGCCAGCCGGCAACGCATTGACCCAACAGCCGGGTCGCATTCCGCCGAAGTTAGCGATCTTGTCGTTGGACTTCAGATCGAAATACCCAAGTGTCGCCGAGCGAAACAGTAGCAAGTCTTGCGAGCCGGCCAGAATCCCGCAGCCGTAAGATCGGCTGAACTGGAAGGGCTGCGGCTTGCCGGACAGCAAGTCCCAGGCACCGCCTTGGGCGTAGATCGTGCGGTTGTTGATCATCGGTCGCGATGCGTAGTCGGCCTCGGCTTCCCACATCGGTTCACCCGTGCTCGCTCGATACACCCGGATTCGGCCTCCGATCTCGGAGTCCAAGCGAAAACGCGTCGGCTGATAACTCATCAGCAGCGCGTCGTGCCTGGTACTGAAGGCAAGCACGGTACCAAAGACATCGTCATCGTTGCGCCATTTGACGACGCCCGTCGCGGCGTCCAGGCAGACCAGCCGACCGACAGGATGCTCTTTCGTTTTGGGCTTCTTTTCGCGATCATGCAGTGCGACTGGCCGATCAATCAAGAACACAAGGCCGTCGCCAATCGCGATGCTGTTGTGCCGAATGGAATGTTGAGCGTCGTATCGCCAGATCAGGTCACCTGTCTCCGAATCCACGGCGAAGAAGCTCTCCGATTCCGTCAGCAGTTTGCTCATGTCGCCGCTAGTATTGCGATAGCGGTAAGTTACGACGTGGTCGGGCTGGGCCACCGAGCCGAATAACACTCCGGCTTCCACCGCAATGTAGCCCCACGTCCCGGGGCCACCATTTTTTCGTGGCGGCGTGGGGAATTCGCGTTGCAACGTCCCTTCATCGGCGGACAACCGCAAGCAGCGCTGTTCGTGCCGCACGTAAACACTCTCGTCGTCCAAGCAGAAGTTGCTGCCCGTGCCCGCGACACCCATTAATTCATCGCCATCGTATGCACGCAGCACGTTGGGCACGTCGTACCGCCACAGCTCGCGACCGTTATAAGCATCGACCGCAACCAGTCCGTCCAGACCTTCATGAAACAGCCGTCCTCGATGGGTCAACGGTGCCGGCGCACGGCCGTGCCGTTGAGGAATTTCAAAATCGACATCGCGAAACCACAGCATGGTCAGCCCGCTCTGCACCAATTCATCTTCGCTGTTGAGCGTGTTGGCGGGATTCGCGTACTGATGCGTCCACGAACCCGCGCCGGCCAACTCGCCACGGGTGACAACCTGCAACGCGTCGCGCGGGCCCACGCAAGAAATGCCGCCGTACGGCCGCAACAACCGCCCCATTGCTTCCTCAGGCAAAACGGTTTCGGACTCTATGACAGAACGTCCCGAGACAAGCAGGTTGGCGAAGTACTTGGGATATCCCGTGGCGGCAAGTTCGCGATGGTGCACGGTGACACGTGTGCCAAGCAAGCCGGCGGCGGCGAGTTGATTGCGTGTCTGAGCGACGGCAGCGATGTCGTCGTCAACCGCAATGATCTGCAGTTCGGTTTGCTGGGCCAATGCCATTGTGAGTTGACCATTGCCGCAGCCAAGATCGAGACAGAAACCGCGCGTTATGCCGCTGCGCCGGATAATCTCCTCAGCCAATTGTTGATAGGCCGAGTTGACCAGGGCAGCTGTTTTGCGATCATCGTGAATGTCGGCGACGGGATCACCGCTGGCGTCAAAACAGTAGATCGTGCCAAGATCAGTACTAACCAGCAGTCGGCCGTCAGAGATAACCAGGCCGTACGCCGTGCCGGCCACGTCGGCAGTCCAGGCAATCCGCTGTTCGTTCGCGTCAACGACTTGCACGTAGCCGGCGCCGCCAGTGACGACCTGGTCTTCAGCAACCACTAGCGCCGTTGCGTCAGCCCGGCCCTTGACGGACCATTCAGATTTAAGGGCCTTTGTCTTGACCACAGTGCCTTTGCGATCTGCCTTTTCCGCATCCACCCATTTGTATCCAATCACCGAATCGCCAACGTTGCGGACGAGGCCATTGGGAGTAATCGCCAATTGCCCGTCTCCGAGTTTCGAGACGCTGAAACCGGATGCTGCATCGAAGCTCAGGCCACCGTTGAAGAACTGATCGCCAGCTGCCATGATCGAGGCGCCGCCGTTATGGCCGTACTTTTGCAGATGAAAGAATGCAAGTTGTCCGTCACGTCGATCAAACGTGGCCGGTACCGCTCGACCGGTCGGCACGAACACACGATCGGCCGTCGCCGCCAGATATCCTTGCGCGGCGATTCCGCTCTCCGCGCTGGCACCTCCATGAGGCTGCGGCATGTAGATACTTCCAGATTGATCGTTCTTCCATAAGACGTCTCCGTTGCGAGCATCCAAGGCGTACAAGTAGATACCGTCGGTGGGCCAAATCCCGGCTGCGAACAGGACGGTGTCTTCGACCACCACAGGGCCGCCTCGCGCTGGCCATTTTGAAATGAGTCGTTCGTTACCCAAGATTGAACGTTGATCAGGTCCGCCCTGTTGTTTCCATAGCAGGCGGCCAGTCTCCGTTGTCAACGCGTACAGTCGACCATCGTCGCTGGCGACAAATAGTCGATCTTGCCACACGGCGGGTGCGAATCGAATCGGACCTTCGGCGTGGAACTTCCACAGCAACTTACCCGACTTCAGATCACGTGCCGTGACGGAACCGTCGACCGAATCGCCGTAGAATAGACGCCCGCCCGCCACAACCGGCTGAAATGCACGATCGAACAGCATACGATCGCTGCGCGGCCAGGCTGGTTGCGGCCGATGCTCAGACTTGACGGACCACCGCAGCGCCAACTGATTGGGCAGCGTTGCGGCGGTGTAGCCGGTGCGCCCTGCATTGTTGCGGTACATCGGCCAGTCAGCGGTTGCCAACGGGCACATCAACGCGAAGAATAGCGTACTCAGGCAACACGCCGCCGGTAAGAGCATTCGCACGGAATTGACACGAGACGACAGCACGATTCCTGGAAAATCCTGGCTTGGCGCATGTTCTCTTTTTTGTCCAGCGTTCATTGATTGGGGTATCCTTCGGTGGGGCGTGTCCGCAGGGAGGATCGTGCGGCCTAGGGGTGGTATTGGAGCGTTGTGAGGCGACCGTTATGTTAACAACGGAGCTTCTGCTGGACAAATCTGGCCTTGAAACGAGTGATAACAGATGGCACGCTGGCCTCGCCACGCTTGGACGACGATCTTCACCTACGGCTCGATATTCGTGCTGTTTCCGCTCTTGGCACTGCTGGCTTACGGTTTTGTAAACGGGTGGTTTTCCTGAAGCCTCCGCCTGGAATCACTGATGGAATCAACATTGCGATCACATCTGGACGAATTCGACCAAGAGCAGCTGTTGCGGTTCTGGGACGATTTGGACGAAGATGCGCGAGATCGGCTGCGTCGTCAGATCGATTCGATCGACCTGGCACAACTGGCGCGGCTGATGGAAGGGACGTCAGACACGCCAGATTGGGCGGAACTCGCAAAGAAGGCGAATCCGCCGAAGGCGATCCAGTTGAATGGAGTGGAGAATCCAATTTCGCAAGCAGACGCGCTGCGGCGCGGAAAACAAGCGCTACGTGACCACCA
Source organism: Planctomycetaceae bacterium (assembly GCA_002685655.1). Next base: position 9,389 of record NYXM01000033.1, on the reverse strand, counting down.
GATCGGCATGTTGCTGGTCGCGGGTGGCCAAGGGTCGCGTTTGAACTTTGCGCACGCCAAGGGACTTTTCGAAATCGGGCCGATCTCCAAACGTACGTTGCTACAGGTGTTGATCGAACGGCAGTTGGCGGTTGCCCGACGCTATGCGACTCGGATCCCGCTCTACATGATGACCAGCCCCGCCACGCACGAAGAACTGATCACGTTCTTGAACGATCACGAACGCTTTGGATTGGACGAGGCAGATCTATACGTTTTTTGCCAGGGAACCATGCCGGCAGTTGATCGCAAGAACTGGAGCATCTTGCTTGAATCCAAAGGCAAAGTGGCCCTGAGCCCCAACGGACATGGCGGTATGCTCGAAGCGTTCGTTGCATCGGACTGTCTGCAAGATGCGCATCAGCGTGGCCTTAGCCAGTTGTTCTACGGCCAGATCGACAACCCGCTGTTGAATGTATGTGACCCGACTTTAATCGGCTACCATTTATTGGCGGGTTCGGAACTCACAACGCAGGTCGTCAAGAAACGTGATCCATTGGAAAAAGTCGGCAACGTCGTGGAATTGAACGAGCGAACTCGAATTATCGAATACTCCGACTTGCCTGATCCGATCGCTCGGAGTCGTGACGAAAAAGGTGACATCCGGCTCTGGGCCGGCAATCTGGGTGTGCATGTGTTTGGGTTGGACTTTTTGACGCGGATGGCGGACGACACGGATGCGCTACCATTTCATCAGGCGAAGAAGAGGATCAATTACGTCGGTGAAGACGGAAACCTCGTTGAGCCTGAAGTGGAGAACGCGATCAAATTCGAACGGTTTATTTTTGATCTCTTGCCTGCGGCAAAGAACGCTTTGGTCGTGGAAGCTGCCAAAGAAGATGCCTTTGCACCGGTCAAGAACGCCGAAGGCGCTAACTCTCCGGAAACGGCCAGGCAAGGCATGATTCGACGCGACGGCGAGTTGTTGAGGAATTCCGGAGCCATCGTCGACGACGTCGCCGTCGAAGTAAACCCGTTGTGGGCGCTCGACTCGGAAGAAGCCGCGCGTAGAATCCAACCAGGGCTTCACGTCACGCAGCCCACCTATTTTCATTAGCGGGGAGGCCGCTTGTATGCTGCATTCAGTGATTATGGCAGGCGGAGTCGGCGCGAGATTCTGGCCCGCCAGCAGAACGGCTCGACCAAAACAGCTGCTCCGTTTGGTCGGAGATCGCACCATGATTCAAGACACCGTTGATCGATTAGGTGACTTGGTTCCGAGCGAGCGCGTCCTGATCGTGACCAATCAGTCGTTGGTCGAGCCAATTGCCGCACAATTGCCGGCGCTGGACAAGACGTCGATTATTGGTGAACCGTGCAAACGCGATACGGCACCTTGTATTGGCTTGGCAGCGGCGTTGATTCAGCGGACCGATCCGGATGCCACCATGGTTGTCATGCCGGCCGATCATGCGATTCAAACGCCAAACCGATTCCGTGATGCGGTGCGCCAGGCGACGGCCCTCGTGGAAGAACATCCTTCGCGATTGGTCACATTTGGTATTCGGCCCACGTTTCCATCAGAGTCGTTCGGGTATATCGAACGGGGAGAATTGGTGGCGGATCACACGGACGTGTTTCGTGTCGAGATGTTCCGCGAAAAGCCTACGGTCGAAATCGCCGAACAATATCTTGGCTCGGGCAACTTTTATTGGAATGCCGGGATTTTTGTTTGGAAGGCTGCCACGATTCTGCAAGCGCTTCAACGGTTTGAACCAGATATGTATGGGCATATCGAGGCGATTGCCGATAGCCAGGACACGGCAGAGTATTCACACGTGTTTGAAACAGAGTTTACGGCCATCAAAGGGAAGTCGATTGATTATGCCGTGATGGAAAAGCACGATGATGTAGTGGTCATCGAAGCGCCGTTCGATTGGGACGACGTCGGCAATTGGCAGTCGCTGGCGCGGATGCGAGAATCAGACGACGACGGAAACACAGTGAGTGGGAAACACCTGAGCGTTGACTCGCGAGGGTGCATTCTCAGCAGTGAGGACCACCATCTGATCGTGACCGTCGGTATGGAAGACTGCATTGTCGTGCATACGCCCGATGCGACACTCGTGGCACGTAAACATGACGAAGAAGCGATTCGCCAGGTTGTCCAGCAGTTGCAAGATAAAGGCTGGCACGAATACCTCTAGGGAGACGACGCAACTTTAGAGTTTCACCTGTATCGTAAATGACGAATGACCAAAGACGAATGACGAAAGAAGCCCGAATGACCATTGCCGAAAACGGCCAGGAACGAAATCAGAGCTGTACCATGTTAGCTGACTACTTCGGGCTTCGGATTTCCTCATTCCTTCGTCATTGGGTGTTTCGTCATTCGTCATTGATCGGCCGCGGGTTACGTCAAAGTGGCGCGGTCCAGCCAGGGAAGAGGTTCTCCATGCACCCCCTCCTTCGAAACAGTGTCGTCCTGATCCTGGCGGTGTTGTGCCTGATTGCCACACAGACCATGGCTGATGACGTTACCAATCCGCCTGCCGCAAGCAAGAAACCCCAGCGATCACCAACCTTCGGCGGCAAACAGTTTTGGTCGGACGAACTGATTTTCCACGAATGGCGAATCCAGCGTCATGCCTTGACTAGTTATTGTCGACTCTTGGATGAAGAAGACTATCGCCGCGCCGGAGGGACTTTTGCAGGATGCCAGGAAGAACTGGAGCGGTTGAAGCAGAAGCTGGAAATGCCGCCGATGCGAGGCCGAATTGTCTTGGTTCTGCATGGCTTGCTGCGATCACGGCAGGCGATGCAGGCGATGTGCGACTATCTCGAGGAAAATGGGGACTTTCAAGTTCTGGCTGTCTCGTATGCCAGCTCGCGGAGGGATATGACAGCGCACGCAACATCGCTGGCACGAGTCGTCACGAACCTGGGAAATGACGTAAAGGAAATCAACTTTGTCGGCCACAGTATGGGAAACCTGGTGATACGCAGATACCTCGGTGGAGTCTGCGCCGTGGTACCGAAGAAACGTCGATTGCCCAGACAGACGGTGATGTTGGCACCACCCAACAACGGATCAAAACTGGCGGAACGATTTCGCGAAAACAACATCTTTCGGTCGTTTTGGGGTATCAGCGGGATAGAGATTGCGGAACTGAACAAGCTTGAAAAGCACCTCGCCACGCCGCCAAGTTTTGGCATCATCGCTGGTGGTCGTGGAACAGAAAATGGCAACAACCCGTTGATCCCGGGTGACGACGACTTTGTGGTCAGCGTCGAGGAAACCCGTTTGCCAGGTGCCCGCGACTTCCTGGTTGTTCCCGCGCTACACGGTTCGATCATGGAAAATGAACGTGTCCAGGAATGCACTTTGCGGTTCTTGCAAGATGGTCATTTTGTGGCCAGTGATCAGCGACAACCGATCCCCATCGACGTCTCACCACCCGACGATCGACCTGGTGACCAACCGTGACGGATCAATTCCCCTCGGATGGCCGAATCGCAGGAGTGGATTTTGGCCATGTCCGAATCGGTATCGCGATCACGGATCCCAGTCGATCAATCGCAAGTCCGTTGGACAACTACACGCGACGTGGAGAAGTTGCCGATGCGACCTATTTTCGGCGGCTTGTCGAAGAAGAACGTGTTGCTGGTTTTGTGGTTGGCCTCCCCATTCACATGTCTGGCGACGAAAGCCAGAAATCGAAGGAGGCGCGGGATTTTGGAGCTTGGCTTGCCCGCCAAACTGGTTCTCCCGTCGTATTCCACGATGAACGGTTTTCGACCGTCGCGGCAGATGCGTTGATGGGGGAGGCGGAATTGACCCACAAACAGCGCAAGAAACGCCGCGATATGCTTGCCGCCCAGATCATTCTCACGTCGTTCATGGAGCGCCCAGAGAATTCTTCCGAAAATGATGGACAGTTGGCAGATTGACCCGGGCTGCAAGACGCTAGCGAGAGGCCGGTCGGGGTAAGTGCTGGCAAGGATAATGGCGGATAACAGCCGCAGAACCCCTTGTTCTTGGAGGCTCTTGGAAAAACCACTCAAAAGAGCTAATGCGCAATCTAATTGACATAGATTCAATCCTGGGAAAAGATGGGGCCTGGCGACTTAAACTCGGCCAGTCGGCCGATATTTTTAAGGGTCGAGGAACTTTTCATTTTGGCGCTGCGTCGAAAATTTGACCGATAAACTCCAGAATCGTGACATTAATTTGAAACGCCACCTCAATTTGGTGGAATCCACGTCATGTCAGACCGCGTAAACGACGAACTGCTAAGCGCTTACCTCGACAATGAGGTGACCGACGAGGAGCGCGCCAAGGTTGAGCGAGCCTTGGCGGACTCGCCCGAAACACGTACGTCGTTTGAGTCGTTGAAGCAAGTCCAAGCGCGTTTGCGTGCAATTCCCCGTTTTACCCTGGCAGACGATTTTCACGAACGGGTTGTGCGAGAGGCAGAACGGCGTTGTGCGACCCAAGCTGTCGCGACAGGCACGGCTGGCTCGGCCGTTACCGCAAATTGGCTCCGCATTGCCACGATTGCAGCCACGGTTGCGGCCGTGCTGGTGGTTGCCTTGGTCATCGCTATCAATCAGCGAGACGAGGAGATTGTCGAGAATCCAGATCCCAACGGGTCCGAGGTCGTGTCGGAGGACACTCCGTTGCCGGAGGACAATATCCTGGTGATCGCTCCACAACGTCCTGTGCCGAAGATGATCATGGTGTACGACTTGGCAATCACGAATCAGGGCCAACGTGGAGACGCATTTGGCAAGACACTGAGGCAGGCTGGAATTGCCTTTGAGCCGCGTAGGGAAGGCGTGCAATTGGATGACGATCTTCAAAAGGACCTATTGGATACTCGGTTTGCCGCGGGCGTCAATCAGACTGATGCGAGTAGAGCGAACGAGCAATTCGACGTCGTTGATATGGTCTACGTTCAGGGGACTGATGCTCAAATTGACGAGATCTACTGGAATTGGCGACGTGACGAACAAGTTCACATCGTAATAGACGTTGCGTTCAAGCCGGAAACAAAACGATGCTTGAATTCGATTGGTGAACGCTCGTGGTCGTTGGCAAAGTCCGAGAATCCGGGGTCGCCCGGCTCGTATGCGTACCGATTGAATATTGGCGTTACGCTGCATTCGAGCCGGAGCGGTTTCCTTGCCAAATTCCCTACGCCAGGGCTCAAAGCGAGTTTGGTTCCGAATGAAACGAAACGCGGCGAATCAGCCACTGGTTTCAGTTTTCCGATTCCATTGGACTTCGGTGGCAATCAACCGAAGCAAGGCATTGCCAACGATGAGACCGTGGAGGATTCTGGGGAGCCCGTCTACGAAATCCTGGTGATCCGCCGCAATCTCAACCGCGGTTTTCCCGAGAACGCTCAGAAACCAGGCGACAAGTAACTGCCAGACGAAGGTTTCGTCCGCCTCTCAACGAATTCCACCTCTCCGAAGTGGACAAACGAACGCGGAAGGCTTGGTCGCGCGAAGTGCTCACCGGCGCTTCAAGTCGTTGAAGGTATCGGTAACCATGCACAAGAGTGGCTGTGTCTAACTATAACTTGCGAGGCTGTGCCTCGGACCGGCGCGAGCTATCGCTCGATTGCAGCGACGCGCTCCCCGACCAACCTGCGGTCGGTGCCCGTCGCTGAAAACTTGACTCATTTGTAAAGAAGAACCTGATACAAGCTTTTTAGTTGGACAGCGCCACTTTGCGACGAAGGATATTCCTAACAATCGTTTCTATCATGGTTTACATCAACGTTATCAACGGGCGTCGACGCCCACACCAAGGTAGTAGGCACACTCCGTGATACTAACGGTCAATTTCTTTGCGTCATACAATGATCTCTACTTTGTGGTGTTCGAAGACCCTCCTTGGTCGCGGCCAGAGGCCGCGCTTGGGAAGCCTGGCTGCAACGTGAGGCTGGCGTCAACGGCATTGCGTTCTCGGGCAAGCGGAAGGTCGTGGTAGCTGCCCGCCAGCCAATCATCGAGTTGATCCTCGTAGTGCGGGCTGCCGGGATGTCCCGACTGACTGGGTGCATCGACGGTTCGAAGCGTCGTCGAGTCAGACAGATCGGCAATCATGCGGAAGCCGCCACCTGTCGTCGCCGACCAGTCGGGCCCACTGCCGGTGTTACAGACCGATTGCATGTCACCCCGCACACCCATACCAGCGTAGTTGAGCAGTTCCGCCAGATCGCCACGTGAGGCCAGAACGTGGCCCATCGTCAAGCGGTGCAACCTCTCCCACTGCCAGTCAGCAACGGATGGTCCAAGCCGCTGCGTGAGATCCGCCAGTGCTTGTTGAAAGGCCGCACGAACACGTTCGTCTCGATCACCGCCTGCAAACCACCCATGCTGGTCTTCGGCAAGCAGTCGTGCCGCAAGGCCTTCGGCACCCATCGCTACCAGGGGCCGAGCATCCTCGTCAAAGCGCGCCGCAACGACCGTTCGCGTCCAATAGGTGAAGAAAACATTGAAAACTGTCGGGCCAATCGACTTGGGAAGTACGTTTCCGTCCCAAGCGCTCAGCGCGTCGATCGCTGACCGAGTTCGTTCATCCTCTTCCGACGCGGCATCGAGGATGGCGAGAAGGGGCGGGAGGCAGTTCACGGCTCGAAGGGAGAGCACATCGAATTGCATATTGCGGAAGTCGTCGGAATTGATGGTTGCCGGTTCGTGGGACTCGATCATCTCGCGAATGTGACGAGCGCGGTATCCAGCAGGCGCAGTACACGAAAGCGGATACGGATAGTCCGTCGTGGCGAGAGGATTGTTGGCCGTCGCGGCGAACCCTTGATCGGGATCGATCACACCTGGCATGTCTTCAAAGGAGATAAGACCGCCCCATTGATGCGCCGGATCGTATCCAGGGCGATAGCCCCGCTCAACGATATTGCGAACTGGAATACGACCGCTGATCTTGAGGCCGATATGGCCTTCGGTATCGGCAAAGACAAGCGAAAATGTCGGCACGTGCCACGGCCGCAACGACTCGTTGAAATCGGCTACGTTGCGAGCACGGTCCATGCCAAGCAGTGCCGTCAGCCAGCCACCCTCGTGATTTCCAAGCCATCGCAATGAGACTGGACCGGTCTTGTCAGCGGGTGATGGCAACAGTTCGTCGACAATTGGGCCGTTGCGAGAAAAGCGAACCGTCTTCGTGACCGGCTCCGCATGGCGAACGACGATCTCTTCGGTGCGTTCGCGCCACGGCTCCCACTGGCCATTAAAGAGAAAACAGCCTGGGTGATCGGGGTCAGTCTTCTCTTGATAGAGATCCCGGATCGAGCAGATGTTGTTCGTAATGCCCCAGGCTACCTTTTCGTTGCGGCCGAACATGATCGCCGGCATCCCGACGTGGGTCATGCCGGCAACGTTGAACGAACCGCCGTGAAGGTGGGCTTGATACCAACAGGATACCGCCTCGATCGCAATGTGTGGGTCGCTGGCGACGAGTGGCTTGCCACTTTCGGTCAACTTTCCGCTGACGACCCAGTTGTTGCTACCGGTCCCATCGTCGAAACCGCCCATTGGCGGACCAATGGATTCGGTAGTTCGCTCGGGCCTCGTCTTCGGATAACCGTCAGGCGGCAAAAGGTACTCGTCGAGCGCTTCACCGCAGTGAAACTCCCGTCTCAAATCGCCGTCTCCTAAACTTCGTTTGACCAATTCTGGAATGACGATGACAGGGAAGCGGCCAGTAAGATACCAGCGAAGGTCGCTCTCAATTGTCAGACAATCGATTTCGGTCCACGGTGCGGGCCGGTAGTCAAGCAAGTCGAACTCGATCGGCAGGTTACCCGTCGATTGCTCGATGACAGCGTTGATACCAGCGGTGAACGAAGTCAGCAGCGTCTGCACTGTTTCTGGTAACCGCCTCCATTCGGTTTCGGCGATGCGGCGCAGGCCGACCGTCCTCGCGAGCAGATCCGATTGCAGAGCCTCCACCCCCAACACTTCCGCCAGGCTTCCAGCGCCTTTGCGTCGCAGGTAATCCAGCTGGAACAGTCGATCCTGCGCCATGGCGTAGCCGAACCCTACGAACAAGTCTTCGTCGTTCTCGGCGTGGATGTGCGGAATGCCTCGCTGATCGCGCTGGATGCTCACTGCTGCCTTCACCGCCGCGCGGACGTCTCCACTGGCAACTGGTACTCGCTTTGCGACACACTCCCGCCACCATTGATCGAATTCGGCGCGCGTCCAACCGGCAGTTTTACAAACGGCAGCGATGGGGATTCCGGCGCCCAGTTGTTTGAGCATTTCGGTGGCAACACCATCCATAGTCTTCACCCTCTGAGAAACGGCAGCGAGTTTGTATCAACCGGTCAGTTGGTCGCGCACGAGTTCGCCGAACAACTCCGGTCGGCGCGTGCGAAGTGTGTAGTTCGGATGGCTGCGGCATTCGGCAAGTTGCGAGGATTCGAGTTGCTGGACGATCATCTCGTCGCGGATTCTGTCGAGCTGCGCGTGCTTCAGAATTGTGCCGTTGGGAGCAATGATCATTGCGCCGCCGGGATGATGCGGCTGATTGAGATGATCTCGCGGCAGGGAATCAACGTAGCCGGCGATGCCCGCCTGATCTGTGTAGACACAAAAGCACGCGTTTTCACGTGCACGCTGCCGATACCCGCTGAAGTAGTCGAGGATGTGGCGTCGTGCGGCGGCCTCGGATTCGGGAGTGTCGTCCCAGCGTCCTTCGCGTGCGGCGTGTGGCATGAGGATTACGTCTGCTCCTTTGAGTGCCGCGATGCGGGCGATTTCCGGGAACTGGTTGTCATAGCAGATAACGCTGGCGACCTTGCACTTCCCGATATCGAATACTTCAATGTCACGTCCACCTTTGTAAAAGAACGATTCATCACGCGACGTGTGCAGTTTGCGTTGTCGGCCAATATAGCCACCAGGGCCAACCAGGACTTGTGTATTGAAGACAATGTCGTTTTCCTTTTCGCTCAGACCGGCTGAAAGGAAAAGCCCAAATCGTCTTGCGAACTCGGCAAGGCGTTGAACACTCGGACCGTCCGGAATAGGTTCCGCGACTTCCCAGGTATTGGGGGTACAGTGTCCATGAATGACGAGTTCGGGAAAGAGCACGAGTTCGGCCTTTTCGTTCGCCGCACCTTCGCAAAAATCACAAATTCGCTGAAGCGTTTCTTCCTGTTGACCCAGCGGGCTATTCATGCTGACTGCAGCGACTCGAATCGATTGCATTAAATGGCCTCCTAATTGAGACGTTTGTATTGCCGGAGCATCCTAGGTTTGTGTTCTCATGGCTGAATGCAGGTTTTGAACAGGAGAGCGCAGAGGAAGCAGAGTTCCCGATTCTGCTGTCTCTGTTTCCTCTGCGTCCTCCTGTTCATTTTTCCTTTCCCTCT
>NYXM01000032.1 GCA_002685655.1 Planctomycetaceae bacterium | reverse complement strand
CCACGCGGAGGATCGCCTATTTCTCTCTGTTGATGGAAGGCCAATTTCAGCAACTACTTAACGATGAAACTGGCGCTGTCCAACTAGGCATCTTCGCCAACCTTTTTGTTCCGGGCGCTTGGCAGAAAGACGGGTGACAAGCCAGCCAACAAACTCGCCTGCCAAGACAAATGTCAAGACAAGTACCAAGGCAAATATCGAGGCAAACGTCAATTCCTTCAAAGGGATGATCGACCACCTGAGGTAATGGACGACTGCGCCACCCACGCACGTCAACGTCATCACCGCCAACGATGTTCGCAGACTGAACTGCCAGCGTTCCGGGGTGGTGGGGATGGTGGTCATCATTCGTGGACATCATTTTGAATCGCTAGGCGGTGACTCCGCTCTGCGACCGTGCCTTGGCAGGCAACGCAAATGCCTAGCGGTTGATTCCCATGTGGAACGAAAACACCTCAGAATCGTCTTGCGAATCCTGAACTGGGAACGCGAAATCAAAAGCAACCGGAACGGGTCCATTCGGCGCAATGGTCTTTGGCGAGGAACCCGAGCCGGTCTCATGCCACCGATACCCACAAAGAAATGCAGCGACCACGAGAGTGATCCAAAGTAGACTTGCGATTCGGAATTGAGGGCGTTTCCTCGGCTTCATTCTATCCTCCTTGCTCTGCCAACGGTTGGCACATTCGACATCGCACCCACGGCACGAGAGAACGTCGAATGTCTTGAGGCATTGTAACAGAGCGAAGTCGGTAGTGAATCGGCGATGTCCGCGAAACGGCGCAGCGTATGTTGCCGTGTTGGCGGGCGTTCTCTAGCTCGATACGGGTTGGAGCCTGTCTAATTAGCCGAGATGCCAGAGAGTATATTGCCTCCGCCGTCAAACTCTGTCGGGTCGAAGTTCACAAGTCTTCCGTTGCGGAACTGTAGGCGTACGTTATAGGGCTTCGCATCAAACTCCAATAATACATCATCTTCCTGGATGCCGTCCGGCCAAACGTTTGCGTCGTAATGAGGTCCGGCCTGCCACTTCAATAGGGCGGAGAGCAATTCGTCATCTGTCGTTCCGCGACCCAGTAAGGCCGTAACCGATTCCTGCGAATCGCTCCGTGAAACGTTCGTCGAAAGTACTTTGTAAAGAGATGCCTCGTCGCCGTTGCGTCGATATCGTTGGAGTGGCAAGTTATAGCGAACGACGGCGAATACCACAGAAAAGACGAGCGTAGCCAGAAACAGAATGGTCAGTGAAAACTGTTGTCGCCGTTTCACCTGCCGCTCCTCCGTTCGACCAAAATGTTTCCTATGACTACCTGTCGCGATGAACGGTCAAGCTAGGCAAGCTTGATTGCGACTTCGGTCATGGCCCCCAATCATACCCGCCCACTCCGCAACCTGCCAAATCTGCGAGCGATTCAAAAGCGCAGACCTCTGCGCTTTTGGCCGGAGCCAGATGCGTGACGATCATCGTCATACACGATCGATAAAAGGCCAGACTGCCGTTTTGGGGAGTCTGCCTGAGAGCTTTTCTCCACCCGCCTGACGCCCGTAACGGTTCGGCGTCATCCGAGTCGTCCGGCGTGCCGATCGGGCGGGTGTGGCTTTTCTGGGTGTTGTCTGCCATCATTCGGCTATGGGCAGCTCAGAACAAAAAATATCGTTTCAACCCGGATACGTTTTGGTTGAACGCCCGCCGGACTACAAGGTCGTCTGGAGCGGGCAGCTGCAAGCGAGTCTGGTGGGAGTATCAGCCTTCTGTGATGAGGTTGGCTGCCGAAAAGTGTTAGTTCTGGGACCTAGAACGAAGGTAGACCTTTCGGTTGTAGATATCTTCGACCTGGGTAGAGAACTCGCCAAACTGAGCCTGCAGATAGCCGTCGTAGAATTGCACGACGCATCGAAAGAAGATGTGAAATTCCTGGAAGACGTGACGAAGAATCGCGGTCTTCCGATTAGGTTCTTCGACAACGAACTGGATGCCAAGGTCTGGCTAGAAATTGCATAGCGACGGTATGCACGCCATCTTTGCCAGCGGCTGACAGCGAGCTTTTCGCAGTCCGATTTGCTAGGCTTGCGGTTGGGCAGCGGACATGCCCAGCGAGACGAAGCGATGAGACAGATTTGGCGGGGACCGGCGAGAAGCTATGACGGTGATGAAGTCACCTTTGTTGTGTCCGTCGATCCGAACGAACCCGAATTGCACGCCCAGACAGTCTCCGGTGAACACGCTAAAGGTGGGCGGCACGAGAGTGGGTCTTTGACCTAACGCTTTGCCCCCATCAATGGGCTCAAGAATCTGAACAGCTCCTTTGTGGCCGGGTCGTCGGGCAGGCCGAGGTCGGCGTTCAGCTTGTTGTGAGTTGTCTCCCTTGCGCCAAATACTTTGGCGGGAATGTCGGCTCCTTTGAGCACGGCACCCAGACGTCGCGCCTGCGCAGTGGTGTTGGGGTGCCCGGCAACATGGAGAATCAGAAATGGCGGAATGCCCTTGTCCTTTGCTACATGCGTGACAGCTGAAAAATCAACGTGCTTCTTGGGATCGTTGCCAAACTTGACGCGGTGGCCAAATTTTGGGAGCGGCAGGCCGTGCACCGTCTGACGGAACTCGGCCGTCATGATGATGGCTGGCAGGTCGTAGGTGTCTCCGTCCACGGGTACACATCCCTTAAGGACGTCCAACGGGACACCTTCCGCCTTCAAGTATCGGTCGTCGATACAGAGCAGGGCCGCAAGCTGCGCGCCGGCGGAATGTCCCATGACGAGAATTCGCCTCGGATCGCCTCCGTGCCCGGCGATGTTTCTGTGCACCCAGCCAAGGGACTTAGCGACGTCTCGAATAAGTACATCCATTTCCACGTGAGGCAGGAGGCGATAGTTTGTCGAGACAAAGACGAAACCGCGTTCAGCAAACACGCGCGGCTTGATCTGAACGCTCGTCTTGTCTCCTGTCTGCCAGCCGCCGCCATGAATCCAGAAGACGACGGGGAGGTTCTTCGCGTCTTCGGGCGCGTAGATGTCGAGGACTTGGCGCTCGTGGGCAGGATCTGCGTAAGGGATGTTGGACGTGAGATTCTGCGCTTGCGCGACGGACAGGAGCAACAAGAAGGCGAGTGTGATTTTTATTGTGAATGACATTGAGGTTTCCAATTCGCTTAATCTAATGGCGCCCAGGCGTCGGGTGATTTCACATCTTAACACCGATGGTGACGGGGTCGGGAGTCTTTTTCGGACATCGCCGTCTATCGATCGTAAGTCGTTGCCCGAAAAAGACTCCCGACCCCTTTTCGGCCTACAATCAACCGAGCGAGAATGTCGATCTGGCGAGTCAGCGCCCCGACGACTAGGATCGATTGATTCGTCTCTTCGAGAACCTATCCAAGGACTTCCCCGAGCCAATGGAACAACCAACAGAATGAACACTGCCTCAAGACTTTCGCTGAGGAAATCGAATCTTCGCATGTACAGCATCAACATCGTGTCCGCTTCCATGTTGTCAATGGCCTTTCTCGCCCTTGCCGTCGCTCTGCCTGCCGCAGAAGGAAAAGGTGGCAAGCCCAACGTTCAAATCGAACCGGCAAGCGTGCCGGAGGGGCAGTTCGCGGTTGCCGATGGATTGGCCGTCCGCTCCTTCGCGACCGAGCAGTTATCCAACCCGTCCAGCATCGACGTGGACGATCGCGGCCGCGTTTGGGTTGGCGAGACTGTCAACTATCGCAAGAAGTCCCGCAAGGCCGGTGACCGAGTCTTGATTCTTGAGGACAGTGACGGCGACGGTCGGGCCGATAAGTCCAAGGTCTTTTACCAGGACCCCGACATCGATGGCCTGCACGGCGTCTGCGTGCTCGGCAATATCGTGATTGTCTCCGCGCCGGACAGGATCCTGGTACTCACCGATACCGATGGCGACGACAAGGCGGACGCGAAGAAAGTGCTGTTCACGGGAGAGGTTCTGAATCCAGTTCAGGGCCAGCACGATCACGCGATTCATGCTGTGATGTTTGGTCCGGATGGTCGGCTCTATTTCAACTTCGGCAACTACAACGCCGAGTTGCGTCGGGCAGACGGGACGTTGGTCAAGGATATTTTCGGGAATCCCGTGAACAATTCGCGCAGGCCATATCAGGAAGGGATGGTCATCCGTTGCGAACTAGACGGCAGCCGCGTCGAGGTGCTTGGTCACAATTTTCGCAACAACTGGGAAGTGACAGTCGATTCGTTCGGTTCCATGTGGCAGTCGGACAACGACAACGGGTCGAGTTCCTGCCGTGTGAACTTTGTCATGGAGTACGGCAACTACGGCTACCGGGACGAGATGACGGGAGCGAGCTACCAGAGTTTGCGGACCAACATCGAATCGGCGATGCAACGCCGCATGTGGCACCAGAACGATCCCGGTGTGGTGCCGAACCTGCTCATCACCGGCTCGGGCGCGCCCACCGGCATCCTTGTGTACGAGGGCGACTTGTTGCCGGAGCCTTTTCGCGGGCAGATGATTCACGCCGAGCCCGGTCGCAACGTTGTGTGGGCGTTCCCGGCGAAGCAGGCCGGCGCCGGTTACTCCGCCCGTATTGTCGATCTCGTTCGCAGCAAGATTGACCGCAACTACCGCCCCTCGGACGTGTCCGTGGCGCCAGACGGTTCGCTGTTCATCGCCGACTGGTTCGACCCCGTGGACTGCTGCCATCGCACCATCAACGACGCGGGTCGCATTTTCCGTGTGGCTCCTCCCGATCACGCCTATTCCGTACCCAAGTACGATTACCAATCGCCTGCCGGCGCAGCGAAGGCGTTACGGAGTCCGAACCTGTCCGCTCGATACAAGGCATGGACGGCCCTGCTCGGCTTCCAGGATCGCGCCCGGCCCGCACTGGTAGCGATGGCAGCCGACCCGAACCCACGCTACCGCGCCCGCGCTCTCTGGATGTTGGCCGCGATCGGGAACGGCAGTGCAAAGGCAATCAAGACGGCGTTGCGGGACGGGTCGGAAGACGTGCGCGTCCTCGCGTTGCGAATTGCCCGCCGACATCGTTTGCTCGTGGAACCTGTCGTACGTCAATTGGTTCACGACGATTCCGCCCTCGTGCGCCGCGAGTGCGCAGTCTCTTTGCACCGGCTGGACTCCGCTGAGTCGGTTCAACTCTGGGTCAAACTCGCCGCGCAGTACGATGGCAAAGACCGTTGGTATCTGGAGGCGCTTGGCATTGGCGAAAGAGGCAAGGAACGCGCCTGCATGGACGCCTGGCTGAAGCACACCGGCGACGACTGGAAAGCTCCAGCCAACCGCGACATCGTTTGGCGTTCGCGCGCGCCGCAGGCCGCGAAGTTGCTGGCAGAGTTGCTGCTGGATCCGAACGTGGCTGCGAAGGAGCATCCGCGTCTGCTACGGGCTTTAGACTTCCACGTCGGAGAACAGAAGGAAGCCGCATTGAGAGCACTTCTGCTTGCGGATTCCGGGCCGAACCCTGCCACGTGGCTGGAGGCGTTCAAACGAGCCGATGCGGACTTCCTCAATGCACATCCGGAGTTCTCTGAAAAGGCGGGCTCGGTCCTGCTGGCCTGCAAGGGCACGGTCACGTTTGTCGACCTTGTCGCGCGCTTCGACCGCCGAGACATGACCGGTCATCTCATGGACATGACGCTGGCCGACCCGGAAAACGAACCCGGCATTCGAGCCGTCGCGCAGTTGATCGCGTTTGAACAATGGGATCCGATCTGGAAAGCTCTGGCAGATCCTGCCCGCGCCACGCCATTGATCAAGGCCATCAGATTCGTCGGCAACGTACATGCCAGAAACTACCTGACCGGTGTCGTCACAAACGAAGCTCAACCGGAAGCGACGCGGTTACTGGCGATCTCCGCAATGGGACAGACGCCGATTCCGGCAACAGGCCTAATGCAACTGGTTCAGCAGGAGAAGTTGCCAAAAGAATTCCTCGCCCCCGCCATCCGAGCTCTGACGTTATCACCGGGACCGGACACTCGGATGTTCGCCGCCAGCCAGCAGCACCTGCTTGTCCCTGTCGGAGACCGGTGGCCCTTGGAAAAACTGCTGGCCACTAAACCGGACGCCACCAAAGGTTTCGCAGCGTTTCAGAAAGGCGGGTGTATCAACTGTCACAAGATCGGGCAAGAGGGCCGCGACTTCGGCCCAGCCCTGTCCGACATCGGCACCAAACTCAGCTCAAAGCAACTGTTCTCGGCCATTCTGAAACCCAGCGAAACGATCAGTCTTGGCTACGAAGGTGTGATTGTCGTGACAGACAAGGGCACTCTGCATACCGGCTTCGTTAGTACGGACACCGGAGACACGCTGACTCTTCGCATTCCTGGCGGACTAACAAAAGAGATTCCCAAAACGACGATCGAATTCCGAAACCGCTCCGACGTCTCTCTGATGCCCAAAGGCATCGACGCCATCCTGTCGCCCCAGGAACTCGTCGACGTGGTCGGCTGGCTGAAGACACGCAAGGCCGCCGGAGCTGCAAAAGACAATTGAAGATAGGTTTCAGCTTCTGAAATCCCAGCAACCAGTCACTTCTTCGGAATCACCGCCACCCCGATATGTGCATAGACTCCCGCGCCGTCCCGGCCTCTACTACCGTCGGGCATGAGGTACGTGTTGCGCCAATCGCGAGGCGCGTAATACAGCATGTAGCGGTCGGGAAGACTCAGCACAGAGGGGATCGACGTATATCGCCCGTCGAAGCGGTCCTTCTTGCGCGAAGCTGGGAATGCCGCCCGCTCATGATCCACGCTCCAACTGGAACCGTCGGGCGAAGTCGCACAGAAGATCTCAAAAATCCCCTCTGGCCGATGGCAGCCATACCACATGTAATAACGACCGTTTTCGTGGATGACGAAAGGATAGATACACGATTTTGACGCGCCCGACACTTGCACCGCAGGCTTGGACGCCCGCTGCCATTGGATTCCGTCGGAGGAGGTGAATTCGTAAATTCGTGCCAGGTCGACATTCATCCACATGCGATAGCTCTTCGGCCCCAACTTCCAGACGCACGGACTGCGGCTCGAATCGTAAATCGGCTTGGGATGGAATTTCCATTCGATGCCGTCCGGGCTGGTTGCATATCCCAACGGGCGATCGGCCCCCACCATGCGCTTCGCCTTCTCACTGTATACGGCCTTCGTCGCGGATGAGAACCACATTTTGTAAATCTGCTCGTCTTCGTCGAACATCACAAAGGGCGTCTGCATGTAGATCCCCCAACCAATGTCTTGCGGTGTGGCGATGGGGTTGCCCGCATACTCGTTCCACTGAATGCCGTCGTCCGACTCTGCGTAGCCGAGCGAAAAGTCCGTACTGCGGGAACCGGCAGATGTTCCCACGTACCACATCTTGAATTTGCCGTCCTTGAACAGCACCGATGGGCTGTACAGGACAACTTTGCACCACGGCTGGCGGGTCGTACTGGCGGAAAGGACCGGGTCGTCGCGCCGCTGCCAGGGTTGCGGACGCATGTCGAAGGGATGCACTGGGGTAGGCTTGGCTTCGGTTTCCGCTGCAATGTCGGGCTCATCACCCAACGCCATCGGTAACGTCATCATCAAGGCGCATGCCATCATCAAGGCAAAGCGGTAGACACTTCTCAAGGGACCGATCATGACGTTCTCCGTATTGCCAATCTTTGACACTAACGAGGCAAGGCCTCGAACCAATCCGAGCGACCGGGCTCCTTACCGACGACGAATCTCGAGAATCGTCCGTTTCCTGGGAGGCAATGTGAACTGCAAAGTCGTCGGACGGCGGCGGTCTTGCCGAGAGGCGATGTTGAGACTCTTGCTCCATGTCGGCTCGTTCACGTGGCTGTTCTGAGTGAGCTGCGAACCGAGGGCTGCCTCGTAATTTCCCGGCGCCAGCTCCCACAGGTTGGCGGTGACGGAGCGAAGTTGCTCGTCAAAACTGTACATTTCCACAAGCAGACGCTCTGAATCGTTGTGGCGGACGAGAGCACAGAAGTTCGTGCCGACGTTTTCCCAGCTGACGGCAAACTGTGGCCAGACGGCCTCGACGGGAGCCGGCCCGCCCAAGTACATCAGACTCAGCGCCGATTCGCTGCACTGGATTTTATGAGCGGGATGGTCGTTGGATGTGACGCGCCGCTCGCTCTTGTCGTAAAACCAGTACGTGAAGGCGCCCCACTTGTCGTTCAGGCAGGAACTCAAGTTCCAGCCGAGCTTGGCGAGATAGTCATCGTCCCCCGTGACCTGCCATCCCTGATAAAGCTGCGCACCGACACTGCACCGCGATTCGAGATATGCGCCGATCGTCAGTGGTCGGTCGACGTACCACAGCCGATCGCTGTTACGATTGAGGTACACGTAGCTCTTGACGCCGTCGACGAGCGTATTTCGGATGCGGGCTGACCAGCGAGCCAGCGCAGCGTCGAATTGCCGATCGCCCGTCGCGCGGCGGTAGGCGACGGCAATCAGGGCCAGTTGTTCGAGCAGGCCGGTCAAATCCTCTTCTTGGAGTTTGTCGAGCGTACCGGCCGAGGGAACGTCTTTGACCGACCAGTCGACGAGGCTCTTTTGCAGTAGTGTGCGGATCGGTTCGAGATAGCGATCCTCGCCCGAGACGTAATAGCAGCCGATCAGGTGGAACAGCGTCGCCCGCATTGATGAGAGGCGTGCATGGGTACCGACCGACGCGCCCGAGGGCCAACTTAGTTGTTCGGGCAGGAGGCCGGCGATACGGCCCGTATCATCGCCGCCGGCGCGTGCCGCCTCGACCCAGGTGTTGCCGCATTCGAGCATGAGTTGCCGGGCGAGCGGGTCGTCCGTCGCCCACACGGCGTACATCGCCGGCTTAAGCGCCTTAGCGGATTCCGGGATGTCGAACGGACGCTCCTGTTCGCGGGTGACGGGCTTGAGCGTCCGCGGGTCGAAGCCGAAGTAGTCACTGCGGAATTGCAGTCCGCCCTTTTCGTTCCGGCTCAGAAAGTGTTCGTGCATGGTGGCCGCCGTGCGGCTGCAACGCTCGGACCACTTCGGATTGTCGTAATCGAGAACGACCATCCGCGGCTGGCTGTAGCTGGTGTTCTCGGCCGCGTGCTCGACATCGGTCAGGCGGTCGTACCCGAAGCGTTCCAGAAACGGACGGCTCTTCCACACACCCTCAGCCAGCAATTCCAGAGCACGCCGGACTTTTTCGTCGTCCTGAGCCAACACCAGAACGGGCCAGCCGCAGACCAGTTCCACATCGTCTTCGTAGCTGCCGCCGAACTGGCCATCCGGCTGCTGATGATCGATCCAATAATGTGCCCAGGTGCGCAGCCGGGCCATGCAGTCCCGCTGTGCCACCGCCCATTCGGGTGCGTCGAGTTTTTGGTATTCTTCGGTCTCCGTGGAGATCTGCTCGAGAACAGCTTCGTACTGTTGCGATTCTTTGATGAGTTCCAGCCGCGTGTGCAGCGACTTGGTGCGGACGCGCGCGAGCGCCGAATCGCCGACCTTCGACTCCAATGACGCGATCAATGTGCGAAGAAACTTCGGATCGTGTCCCGCATCGGCCAACGTCGGCGGGAACGGACTCGATTCGACCGAACGCTCAGACGGTCCGTCGGCGGCGTACACGTTTAATTCGGCGATGTGGGCAAACGCGTTGTCCGGACGGCGCGTGCCCAAGGGCCGAATCCGAATGCGATCGAGCTGCACTGCCGGGAACGTCACACGGATCCGTTCGACCGTATTGTCGCGGATTCTCGCCAGCGGTTTGGCACCGTCCCATCTGTCTCCCAGTCCAGCATACAGATCGAAATCCTTCAGGCGCAGCTGACCTTTCAGCGTGCTCGTGAGAACCACGACGGTGTCCACGACTTGCGGTTTCTTCAGTTGCACGTCGACGTCGACAGGGGCGAGAGCCAGATCACCGGGACCACTGGCCCAGCGGGTCTGAGGATTGCCATCAACCATACGATTGACGTCAGCCTGCTCGCCCTTAATCCGGCTTCGGGCTTTGATCGCCGCATCCCGGGCGAGGTTCGCTCGATCTTCGCCAACAGCTGGCTCGTGTTGCACACTGACTTCCTGAATCGTCGTCAGGGTCACGCCCGCTTCGTGGGGGGCGGCCATCTGATTGGTCTGCGGATCTCCGAACGGACCCGGCCAATCCGCAGTCGAATTGTCGCTTAGATTCGTGACGACGATACTGTCCTGCCATAAGTCCCCGCTGAGGAGCTTCCCGTGTGCCACGATGTGCGTTGCGCAGGAGGTGATCATACGGCCGTAGTCGTAGACTTCTTCGAGTCTTCCGTCAGCGGCGTTGATACGAAAGCACTTGGTCGTCTGAGGTGGGGAGCCGCCGTTTTCAGCGTAGAAAGAGCCGTTGAAATAGGGCACGTTGAGGATGCCAATGTAGTCGTACTCCGAGAGGTCGCACTTCCAGGCAATCTCGCCGTCGGCGATGTTGTAGGCGGAGATGTGCTTCCATTCATTGCCCGTGTACTTCTTACTCCAACCGTTGCCGCTGCCGCAGACGAGCTTTCCTTCAGCGTAGGTCAGCGTGTCCTTCTTGCCGTTGGGTAGCCCAGTTCGCTCCCAGGCGAGGTTCAGCTCTTCGTCGTAGACGCGGATCGCCGAGTCCCACTCTGGTTTGCCGTACCAGCGCGTCGCGACGAAGCGGCCATGCTTGTCGTCGATGAGCACGGTGTTCCAGGAAATGCAAACATGTGGCGTGCCGGCGTCGACTTCCCGCAGAACCTCTCCGTCAGCTGCGCGGATCTTGAGAACTTTGGCGTTGCACTGGTAATAGAGCACACCTCGCTTCTGGTCGACACACGGAGTGATGCCTCCGGTACTGGGCCGCTTGACCCACCAGACGTCCTTGCCTGTCTCGCCCGACATCGCGTGCAGCCCGTTCTGGCAGGCCATCAGCAGCAGCTTCGTGCCGTCGTCGCGCTGGTAGTAGGAATAACCGAAGAAGTATGTTCCGGGCTGATCCGCTTCGCTAATCCACTCGACCTTCCCTGTGTCGCGATTCATCGCGACGGTGCGAGCGTTCTTGTGTTCGTGCGCGATCACGAGCCAAGTGCCGTCTTGCTTTTGATACACCAGCGGCGAGCTGTCATACGTGAAGCCGAACTTGTACTCGCGGACTTTTTTGAACGTGTGCATGTCGAAAGCGACGACGCAGGGAAACTCGTCCGTTCGTTTGACGCCCGCTCGTCGCGAATAGTCGTTCGCCGTGAAATAGCCGACGCCATCCACGACGACACCACCTTGCGAGTAGAAGTCGAGCCCAGAAGGGGATCGTGGATTGATCTGGGGGAGCCCGGCCGGTTGCTCAGCGACGTTCTCGTCTGCATCAAGGGTTTGTGGCGCAAGAAGTGCTAGCGCGGCGAGTAGCCCAACAAGGCGAATTGAGCGACCCTTCGAAGTTTGCAGTCGGTTCAGTATCGTGTGGTTCATCACGAAGCTCCGAAACTGATTTCATCTTTTGGCAGCTTTCATTTTACGAGGCCTTCTACAACATCACAAACATCACCTGATGCAGACCGCCGAGAAAACCGTCCGTGCGTGCGTTGTGATCACTCCGTACAAATCCCTCTCCGCATTGCGGCGAACAAGCTTTGCACGTATTGCAATTGCCGTTTGTCGTAACGGCAGCGACCGCATGATGGGTAGAATTAGCCAGCGCCCGGCTAGTGGACAAAGGCATGGCACGCGACATAATTGAACGTTTGTTCAGCGCAAAAATCGCTGGTCCAACACACGAATGTACGAATCTCGAAATCCGAAGATCTCAAATCACGAATGACAAGAACCCATCTCAAGATTGTAGCGAAAGCTCTCCGCGGCGTTCCGTATCCTGCGAATACCAGGAAACCGCACAGAGGCCGTTCTCTACAAACAACTCTTCGCATGTCTTGCATCTCTGTGCTACTAGCAACACCCGCGTGGTGTCAGCAGTCAGCCCAAGCTCCTTTGCTGCTGCGGGAATCCGGCGAAGCAGTCAAATCGATTCAAATGCGGGCCGGCTTCCAGGTGGAATTGGTGGCAGCCGAGCCGTTGGTGCGAGATCCGATCGCGATCAGTTTTGACGAAAATGGACGCATGTTCGTGGTCGAGTTTCCGGAATACAACTACCGCCACGCGAATTGGGAACTGAACGATCACGGCCGAGTGCGTGTGCTGGATGATACCGACGGGGATGGAAAATACGATCAGAGTACGATCTACGTTGATCGGGTTGCGTCGCCCACGGGTGTCATCTGTTACGACAGCGGGATCTTTGTTGCCGCCGCGCCAGACGTGCTGTATTGCAAGGACACGACGGGGGACGGTGTCGCTGACATGCGGAAGACAATCTTTACAGGTTTTGCCATTTCGGAGGACCGTGGTGGCGGAGCACGTTTGAATTCACTCCGCTGGGGACTCGACAACCGCATTCACCTGTGCACGAGTTTTTCTGGCGGCGCCGTGCGGCGTGCTGGCGAGGAAGACTCCAAGCCCGTGAACGTCCGTAATCGTGGTTTCGCGTTTGACCCCCGCACGCTGGAGTTTGAGGCGACAAGCGGTGCGGGACAACATGGACTCGCAATGGACGATTGGGGAAGGTTCTTTCTCTGCAACAATAGCGATCCGTTTCGTTTGCTCATGTACGAATCGCATTACGCGGTTCGCAATCCGCACGTCGTCGCGCCCCCATCGCATGTCAGTATTGCGGCTGACGGGAAATTCACAAAGCTGTTCCGCATCAGCCAGGTTGAGCCGTGGCGGATTGAACGTACTCGCAGACGCGTCGAGGGTCTATATCGCGGCTCGGCCGAAGGGGGAACGCCGGCTGGATTCTTTACTTCAGCGTCCGGTGTGACCGTGTACCGAGGCGATGCTTGGCCTGCCGAATACCATGGCAACATCTTCATCTGCCAACCTTCGGGCAATCTCGTCCATCGGGCGAGGCTTGAAACAAACAACTTGGAACTGATTGCCAGGCGAGCTGATGAGGATGCGGAGTTCGTGGCCTCGCGCGACAACCGGTTTCGCCCCATCGAACTCGCCAACGCACCCGACGGCACGATGTACATTGTCGACATGTGCCGTGAGTTGATCGAAACGGCGTTGGCCTTGCCTCCCGACGTACTCAAACATCTGCAACCTGGAGGCGGCACGACGCAAGGCCGGATCTATCGCATTGCGGCGGACGGGGCTCAGCAACGGCGCTCGACTCGTCTTGGCGACGCATCCACGGCACAGCTGGTCGGCTTGCTGGAACATCGTAACGGTTGGCATCGCGATACGGCATCGCGGCTTCTCTATCAGCTGCAGGATAGAGCGGCGGTCGAACCATTGAGAAAGTTGGTGGTTAAGTCAGAATCGACGGTCGGACGGATGACAGCCCTGTACGCCTTGGCTGGGCTCGAGGCGTTGGATGCCGAGACGATACTGACCGCGTTGGATGACGCTTCGGAGAATGTTCGCGTACACGCCGTTCGGCTTGCGGAACAGCTAGTCCGCACAGCCACGATCCAGCAGGAGCTGGTGAGTATGACAGACGATCCAAGTCTGCTGGTGCGCTACCAACTGGCCTTCTCGCTGGGCGAATTGGATAGCCCTGATCGATCGTCAGCACTGTCAAAGCTCCTCCTCGGCGACGGCGCGGGATCGTGGATGCGCTTTGCGGTACTCAGTTCACTAAAGGAACGCTCCGGTGTGGTCTTCCAGACTCTGGTTGACGACGCCCCTTTCCGAAAGCAATCTAACGGACGAGCACTGTTGATGTTGCTTGCCGGCCAGATTGGCGCGGCGAATCAAAGGGAAGAAATCATTGCGTTCGTGCATTGCCTCGACGGTCTATCGACGAGTGAAGATGTGTTGAGTCATTCCCTGGTGATCGCACTGCTTGAGCACCAGAGTCGCGCGAAACGCGGCCGGATTCTAGCGAATGCAGGCAGCACAGTGAATCAGCTTCTTGCCGAGTTGCTGTCCGTAGCGAGAGCCAAGTCGTCAGACGAGCACCTCGCTTCTGACCGGCGCGCCGAGGCGATCGGCACGCTTCGTCTGGGAGTGTTCGTCGACGATCGCCGACTCTTTGCCGAACTGCTCGACATTCGGCAACCGCTGGCCATTCAAACGGCGGCGTTGGAATCACTCGCTGACTTCGACGATGTTGCCGTCGCAGAGCTGTTACTTGGTGTGTGGCCCCGGCTGAGCCCACAGCTTCGAGCTCAAGCTACCGAGGCTCTGCTCTCGCGCAACACGTGGCTTGCGGTGTTTCTCGACGCCATCGAGACGAAGAAGGTCGCTCGCGGTGACGTGGATCCGGCGCGAGTCAGCCTGCTGAAAAAACACCCAGACAAGCAGGTCCGAGAGCGCGTAGAGCAGCTCTTTCAGGCCAGTCCTTCGCGCCGAGCAGATGTTATCCAGGACTATCAGCAAGCGTTGCAACTGACCGGAGATCCGGCGCGAGGCAAGCAAGTGTTCAAAGAAGCGTGTTCCGCGTGCCATAAGTTAGCAGGGGTGGGGACGGCCGTCGGCGCGGAACTGACTGCGATTCGTGATCGCGGCCCGTCGGTGCTGCTGTTGAATATTCTTGATCCCAATCGCGAAGTTAAGCCGAAATTCCTCAGCTACGTTTCGCAGACGGATGATGGCCGCGTTCTGACAGGTATGATCATTGCCGAGAGTGCTAACGGACTTACATTGCGACGTCCCGACGGAAGCGAAGTGACAGTGCAACGCACCGAGATCGACGAGCTGCGGAGCACGGGTCTTTCGTTCATGCCTGAGGGGCTGGAGAAGAGTGTCGACCACCAAGCGATGGCTGATCTATTGGAGTATTTGAGAATCGCCCGATAATCGCATCCAACCCTTAATGAGGATCCCGAAACATGTCCAAGCGAATCGTGTCGAGGCGAGCATTTCTTACCACAAGTAGCGCAGCGTGCTGCGCCGTTACGATCGGTGCGCACCGCGCAGTCTGTGCAACGAAAGACGAGAAACGGCTGCCACTAATTGACTGCCACTTACACTTCAAACACAAGCAACGTTCGATCGAAGACACGATCAAACATATCGAAGCCACAGGAACGGATAAAGCGTTTATTCTTCCGTTGGAGACCGGTGAAGGCGGCGTGCTGCTCAAATCGGAGACGGTCTTGCAGGCTTTGGAGAAGTACCCGGATCGGATCATT
>NYXM01000031.1 GCA_002685655.1 Planctomycetaceae bacterium | reverse complement strand
GCTCCCCTAGCTTTCGTCCCTCAGCGTCAGAAGAGACCCAGTGAGCCGCTTTCGCCACCGGTGTTCCTGATGATATCAACGCATTTCACCGCTCCACCATCAGTTCCGCTCACCTCTATCTCCCTCAAGCCCGGTGGTTTGAAGCGCAGTTCCACGGTTGAGCCGTGGGATTTCACACCTCACCTACCGAGCCGCCTACGGACTCTTTAAGCCCAGTGATTCCGAATAACGTTCGTCCGGTACGTGTTACCGCGGCTGCTGGCACGTACTTAGCCCGGACTTCCTCTGCAGATTGCTCAAACACCAGAGATTGCCCTGATGCATTTGCTCCCTACTGACAGCGGTTTACAACCCGAAGGCCTTCATCCCGCACGCGGCGTCGCTCCGTCAGGCTTGCGCCCATTGCGGAAGATTCTCGACTGCAGCCACCCGTAGGTGTCTGGGCAGTGTCTCAGTCCCAGTGAGCCGGGCCATGCTCTCACACCCGGTACCCATCTTTGGCTTGGTGAGCCATTACCTCACCAACAACCTAATAGGACGCGGACCCATCCTCGGCCGGAATCACACCTTTGATCCGGGGATATTATCCGGTATTACCGCCAGTTTCCCGACGCTATCCCGGAGCCAAGGGCAGGTATCCACGCGTTACTCTCCCTTTCGCCGCTCCTCCGGTTTCAATAGCAAGCTAAAGAAACCTTGTCGCGCGACTTGCATGCCTAATCCACGCCGCCAACGTTCATTCTGAGCCAGGATCAAACCCTTCAATTGGTTTGCTTAATTGAAGACAACCGCCGTCGAAACAGCGACCGTATCCAATGTGACTAGCAATTGTTGGCCTTGAAGCCATGGTGGTGCCTGTCGGAAAAACAGGCACCGTTAGCCTAGAAAATGTACAGCCTCAAGCTGTTTTCTTAGGAGGTCACTACCAAATTGTCAAAGAACACTCCCCAGCACGAACAATGACGTGCGGGGAAGAAACAAATATTACGGCCAACCCCTGACCTGTCAACCGCTGTCACCAAAAAAGCAACATGGGAGTCACCGCCAGATCTGCCACCATGTCAAAATCCCGCAGTACGGGGAAGAATCTCACCATTCCCCCCCCGGTAGCTTTTTTTGTCACCGACTTGGCATCTTCGAATTTGAGGCGAGACAATTGACTCCTTTGGGGCTCTCTTTCACGCCAGAATTACGCTGCATCCTGAGCGGATGCGGTCTCGTCTTGTAGGGCCATAATCGTGATCCTGTGGCGATCCGCGTAGGCCACCACCTCAGGCTCGTCGACGACAACGGTCTTGTCCGACTCGACCGCCAGCACCCGAGCCCCGGCCGCCACGATGGACTTCAGTGTGCCGACTCCAATCGTGGGGACGTCGAACCGCATGTCCTGATGTGGCTTGGCGACTTTAACCACCGTAAAACCTCCACTGGTGCACAAGTCGCCCGCACGACGAATGCAAAGGTCGGTTCCTTCCACGGCCTCGACAGCCAGCACGGCGCGCCCTTTCACGGCAACCGTTTGACCAACATCCAGTCTTCCCATTTCCTTGGCTAAGTCCCACCCAAAACGAATGTCTTTGAGCTCCGAGCTGGAGGGTTGCCGTTTGCTTAGGATGCCTGTTTTCACGAGTAACTCCGGCAGCAGATTGGTGGCAGGGGCAAAATGAACACCTTCGCGTTGAAAAAACTCCGTAAGTGCCAAGAGCAAGGTGTCGTCCTTTCGGTCCTTTGACTTACTGATGAAATGGGAAAAGAACGTACGGATGGCCTTCCAGTCTGGAAAATGCTTCACAAATAAATCACTCTGAAACAGGACGATCTTGTGGATCTTTCCGGCCATCGTGGCGTTCTTCACGCCGTGGCGACGGAAGAACCGGCTGGCAGCACCTAGCTTGCCCATGCCAAGCTCCACGTAATCGTCGCAGTATGTTTGCAATTGCGGGTCAGCATGGTCCTTCACGCCAACGCAGACAACACGAATGCCGCGCTGACGCAGGGTTTTGGCGATCACAATCGGATAACGCCCCCAGCCGGCCATCAGGCCAAACGTCGCGGCGTCTACGTCCACGGGTCCATAGTCAGTCATGGATTCTAGGCGGCATCCCGCCCCGATCTGGAAAGTTGGTCTTCTAATTCCCGGACTTGTTTTTGCAGAGCCTTGAATTGCTTCCGCAATTCCGGCAATTTCGCCCACGCGGCCTGCTTGAGCATCTGTTCGCGTTCGGGAGTCGACGGCGATCCAAGATGCCTCTGTCCATCCGGAATACTCCGCATCACGCCCGATTGGGCACCAATCATCACTTTGTGGCCAATCTCGAGATGGTCTCGCAGACCAACCTTTCCGCCCATGACCACATAGTCGCCGGTAGAACAGCTTCCGGCGATGCCAACCTGCGAACAGAACAAGTTGTGGCGTCCGATGCGGCAATTGTGGCCAATCATGACCAGATTGTCGATCTTCGTCCCGGCGCCAATCGTCGTGGCACCATAGGTGCCACGATCAATGGTGCTGCCAGCACCAATTTCGACATCGTCCTCGACGACCACGTGCCCCAGTTGCGCGCAACGCCGATGCTGGCCATCCTGCATGTCGTACCCAAATCCGTAGGCGCCGATTACAGCCCCTGCGTGAATCAGCACGCGGTCGCCAACCACCGTGTGCTCGTACAAGACGACATTAGGAAAAATGACGGTCTCTTTGCCAATGGTAGTGCCTGCCATGAGCTGGGCGCCGGAGTAAATGACGGTATCCGCACCGATCCGCACGCCTTCGCCGATCACGACACCTGGATAGACGACAACATTGGACGCAAGTTGAGCGGAAGGACTCACGTGAGCTGCGGTGCTAACGCCCACAGTTTGGTGTTGGCAAGGCGGGCGCAGTGCGGACACGATCTTGGCAAATGACTCGTGAACATTTTCAACGGTGATCGATGGCAAGCCAACGGGTTGATAGTCTGGAGGAACTAATACAGCCGAGGCGTTGCTAGAGGACAATTCCGCCTCTAGCGCCGGGTTGTCTGCCAGCGTGATGTCACCTTGTCTAGCGTCGCGGATGATAGCCGCACCGCGGATCGGTACATCCCCACTACCGCAAACCCGTCCGCCAACCAAGTTGGCGAGATCGCTGAGTACAAAGTCCATTTGCGAATTCCTTTCCGCGTGTGGTGTCCCCTAATCTGTTATCCTTGAGAGCGCAAGCCGTTTCACTGTCGCGGATTTTCGCCGTTTGGACTCATGAAACAAAGCGCCGCGAACGCTGCACGTCGGTGCGACACGCAGTAGTGGCGCGATTGAGTCGCTGGGCAAAGAATGGTACTTGACGGCCCACACTTCTCACAAGAGCGAGTTTTGGTATCGTGCTAGCAGGTGGCGTGTGGCGTTAGCGGTGGGACCGTTCAATGAGCTGACGCAAGTCGAATGGTGACGGGCTCCTTCTCGGTCAAAGGCGTTCGCTCAATTCGACCACCGCGCAGTCCCAGGGGGTTGAAGCCTTGAGAGATTGCCACCACTTCCAGAGTTGGTGGGCCTTGTCATCCGCGACCGATGCGTCCTCGTCAGACGGCCCATGCTGCCAAGCGGTGATCGCCTGGCGTACGGTTTGGGCATTGCAGACTGCCAATTCCACCGTTTCGGCGGCGGCCAACGTGGCCGGCACCATTGCCAATTCGACGGCACAGTTACGCTGGCAAGCTGGCTGCCCGATCGGAGCGTTCAGCATCTGATGACAGGCAAGCTGCCCCAATAGCCAGCCGAGCCTCACAACTTCAGGCAATCCCGGCACTGTATTTGTCAGCAGCGCTTCGATCCGTAACGCGGCACGAACGGGATCGACAGCACCATTGCCCCCCAGTATTGGATGCACGACAAAAACACTGGCGTGTGCAAGATACAGTCGATGGTCGGTAGTAGAGCGCAAGCTGTGCAACAATCCCGGACCGCGCGCGTCCCACTGCTCGCGCAACGGCCGACTGCGATGACGAAGTTCGTCCCCCAGGCCCGGCAGGACTCGCCGAGTTTCTTCACCCAGCTTCGTGATCAATTGAATCATGCGCTCTTGCTGCCGGCGTGCTTCACTCTGATCAGTGATCGGCAAGGCCGCGCGGACCAATTGCGGGGCGTCAGCGAGGTGACAGGCGTGTGCGCACAATGCGTTCCAAGCGTCTTCGTTTGGTATCCTGATCTGATTGATCTCGTCTTGAAGAGCCTTCACCAGCGTTTCCAGGGCGTGCGCGATGCGAGGATCAGACAGCGGCAAATCACGGGCGATCGCGGCAGCGACGTGCAACACCGTCGCCGTTTCGTGGACTCGCCAGCTCAAGTTCATGATGTATGGTGTCGAACAGGATTCCGCGTTGTCGCCGATGGTAAATCGCCTTCTTCAGAAGGGCTCTCCTCTGACGCTGACCTGTAATGTAGGTGGGCCAGGCAAAGACGACCATGCCACTGGCTCACTTGGCACAGATTGCCAACAGAAGGCAGTCGGCTGATCGGCGTGGCGTGGTTCACCGAGCCATCGCGGCAGACTACTTCCTCGGGAGCCCATTTTTTTGTGGCTGGAAATGAAGTATTATGTCCGGCTTCGCAAGGCAGGTTGGGCGTCGAGCTCTAGCGAGGCTGTGCCTCGGACCGATGCGAGCTATCGCTCGGTTACGACGACCCGCTCCCCGACCAACCTGCGGTCTGTGCCCGTCGCTGAAGACTTGACTCACTTGTAAAGAACAGCTTGAACGAGCTTTCTAGCCTCGGCACGATCAGATTCCAATACGACGTCGGCGATCGATTTGAAAAGGAGTTTCCATGCTTCGAGAAGCCGTTGACCAGTGGTCCCAAGTCGACTCCAGCGAACTGTACGGAGTCCCCAGGTGGAGCAAAGGTTATTTTTCTGTCGGCGAAAGCGGCCATCTTCTGGTCCATCCGGACCGGGATCCAAATCGCTGGATCGACATGAAGAACCTGATCGATCGGCTACAGTTGCGCGGCCTCGATGCTCCCGTCCTGCTCCGCTTCAACGGGATCCTCCGTGACCGCGTGCGGGAATTGAACGAGGCCTTTACGATTGCGATGCGTGATCACGACTACCAGGCCGATTACCGCTGTGTCTACCCTGTCAAGGTCAACCCACAGCGACAGGTCGTCGAAAAGATCCTCGAGTATGGCCGACCGTATGGCTTTGGACTGGAGGCGGGCAGTAAGCCAGAGCTGCTGGCGGTTGTCGCCATGACGGATGCGGAAGTGCCGATCATTTGTAACGGATTCAAGGATGACGAGTTCATTGAGATGGCGATGTTGGCTCAGAAGATTGGCCGCAATGTCATCCCCGTCGTTGAAAAACTCTCAGAACTTGACTTGATCCTGCACCACGCCGCACAGGTGGGCGTGCGTCCCCAGATCGGCGTGCGCGTTAAGCTGGCGGCCTCTGGGTCAGGACGTTGGCAACAGTCTGGTGGTTACCGATCGAAATTTGGCTTGACGGTAGGGGAAGTCTTGGAGGCGTTTGACTTGCTACAGCACCGCGAGATGGCGGACTGCTTCAAGCTGCTTCACTTTCACTTGGGCAGCCAGATTACCAATATCCGCCACGTGAAGACGGCGTTAATTGAAGCGGCGCGGATCTATGCGGATTTGTTCAAACGCAGCGCGGGCCTGGAGTACCTGGACGTTGGTGGCGGTTTGGGTGTCGACTATGACGGGTCGCAAACGAACTTTGAATCCAGCGTTAACTACTCGATGCAAGAATACGCCAATGACGTTGTCTATCATCTGCAAACCGTGTGTGACGACGCCGGTGTGCCTCACCCACGGATCATCACCGAAAGTGGGCGCGCCATCGCGGCCTACCATAGTGTGCTGGTTTTTGGTGTGGTTGGAACTTCGGAACCCGATCGGCACGCACGGGTACCAGAGACGTTGCCCGACGACGTGGAACGGCCTCTGCACACGCTGTTGGAAACCTATCAACTGCTAACCTTGCGAAACATTCAAGAGAGCTTTCACGACGCGCAGCAAGCCTTTGAGATGTCATTGAGTTTGTTCACGTCAGGCCACTTGCCGTTAGATCAGCGAAGCCTGGCCGAAAACCTGTTCTTTGCAATTTGCGACCGCATTCGGCAGTTTGTGGTCGCCTCGAAAGACCACATCCCGGAAGAACTGCAGGGCCTCGATCGCGTGCTGGCTTCGACGTATTTCTGCAATTTCTCGTTATTTCAGTCCATTCCGGACAGTTGGGCCATCAAACAGCTCTTTCCCATCATGCCACTTCATCGCCTGGGCGAGGAGCCACGAATTCGTGGCGTTCTAGCTGATGTAACGTGCGATAGCGATGGTAAAATCGATCAGTTCATCGACCTACGTGACATCAAGCGGACGTTGCCGTTACACGAAATGGACGACTCGCCATATTATCTGGGTGCCTTCCTGGTCGGGGCATACCAAGAGATCCTCGGCGACTTGCACAATCTATTTGGTGATACGAACACGGTTCATGTTGACCATTCGGAAACCGGTGAAATCGTACTTGAAGCGATCGTCAAAGGCCAGACGGTCAATGAAGTTCTGCAGTACGCGCAGTTTGAGGGTCGCGACTTGATTCATCGGCTGCAAGTGGCAGTCGAAACCGCAGTCCATCGCGGTCTGCTTGGTGAAGTCGAAGCAGGTCGGTTCGTCAAGTTTTATGAAGAAGCGCTCAACGGCTACACCTACCTGGAAAACAGCGGCGAGTGACCAAGCGCGATGTTCATCGGCAAACGGCCAATCAGGTCCATGCTGGGCGGAGGCGATTTTTTTTGCCCGCAATGCTACCAGCGTCGACAGTACCGGACCCAGGTTGTCTATCAATACGTCACACTTATGATGCTCCCAATCTGCCGCGTTGGCTCACCGGAAAAGTCCGCCGTCTGTTCGACATGCCGTGCAGTGTTCAGCGACGCAGTCTTGGACTACAACCCAGATGAGGAAGACCGACAATTCGTCGCTGAAGTTTTTCGAATCAACGTGCTAGTCGCCATGGTTGAAGGTCGCTTGGAACCCATGGAGATCGCCACGATTCAGAGGCTGTACAAAGAACTCGCGGGAAGCGAACCGACTCGCGAAGATATTGAGGACGAAGTTCGGCAGGCGTACGAGAGCGAATTGGACGCCGCGGAAATGGTCCGCCTCGTGGGTCGCTCGCTTGGTGGCGAAGGGGCGAAGATCGTGGCCCAACATGCGT
The DNA here is from genome assembly GCA_002685655.1 of Planctomycetaceae bacterium. The sequence continues at coordinate 1,923 of NYXM01000031.1, read as the reverse complement.
ACCAAGTCGCGGTAGCAACGGGCACGATCAGCGAGAAACGGCAGGCACAGCTAGATCAGTTTCCTGCAGGGTTGGGGATTTCAGTGGCTGGATTTCAAGAGCTGATCGACGGAGTTTCGCCGCCGGCGCCTGGGATTTCATCTCCGCAACGCCAACCGGACAACCAGGAGTATGAACCATGAGCGCGGTCAACATCGTCGAGCACCCGTTGGTGAAACACCACATCGCACGTTTGCGCGACACCGCGACGTCGCCCGCCGAATTCCGCTTGCTCGTCCAGCGACTTGCCGTACTGCTCGCCTACGAAGCGACGCAGGATCTGGCAGTGGCGGAGATCGAGATCCAGACGCCAATCGAACGGACCGTTGGATACCGACTGACACAGCGCATCGGGCTCGTCCCGATATTGCGAGCCGGCCTGGGGATGGTCGACCCAATCTTGAACTTGATTCCAGACGCCGAAGTCTGGCACCTCGGTCTGTATCGGGACGAGGCAACGGCGCAGCCCGTCGAATACTACAGCAAGCTGCCGCCTGGGCGACCGGTCGACATGGCCTTGGTGGTGGATCCGATGTTGGCGACGGGAGGATCGGCTGTCTCCGCGCTAGAGAAGCTGCGGCAATGGGGTGTGCAACAGACCCGGCTGCTCTCGATTATCGCCGCCCCGGAAGGGATTCAAGAAGTCTCCTCCTGCTTCCCTGCGACTCAAGTACATGTTTGTGCCATCGACAAATGCCTGAATGATCAACATTTTATTGTGCCAGGCCTCGGCGATGCGGGAGATCGCATCTTCAACACGACCAACGAAAGTTGAACGACCATGCTTCGATTGACGAGCCTTTTCGGCCTGGTCGTGATGATTGGTTTGGCATGGTTGCTTAGTTCGCAACGCCGCAGTATTCGTTGGCGTATTGTCTTCGGCGGTTTGTTTCTTCAGTTTGGCTTTGCCGGGCTCATTCTGTGGACGCCACCCGGACTATCTGCACCCATAGGCAGTTGGTTGAACGAGGGCATTGATTTCTTTTTCCACCACCTTGAAAGCTTTGTCGCCAAGGGAGCTGGCTTTCTATTCGGGATCTTCCCACGGGATGGCGACCCAGAATTGCCGCCCCCAATCTCCTTGCTGAGATCTTTCGCCTTTGGTGTCCTGCCGACAATTATCGTTTTCTCGTCGTTGATGTCCGTGCTGTACTATTTCGGCGTCATGCAGGCAATCGTCAAGGTCATGGCTCGAGCGATGCAGAAAACTCTGGCCGTTTCAGGTGCCGAGAGTCTGGCAGCCGCGGCGAACGTATTCGTCGGACATACCGAAGCACCCTTGGTCATCCGACCTTACATCGACACGATGACCGGCTCTGAATTGCACGCCGTGATGGTGGGCGGCTTCGCGACGATTTCGGGCGGCTTGCTGGCCGCCTACGCGGGAATGGGAATCAGCCCCGGCCATCTCGTGACGGCATCGGTGATTTCCGCACCCGCGGCGCTGCTGATTTCCAAAGTCTTGCGACCAGAAACAGAAACACCGCAGACGATGGGGTCCGTCGAAATGCATATTCCACGGAAAGGTGTGAACGTCATTGAGGCTGCCGCGATTGGAGCGACGGACGGCATGAAACTCGCCCTGAACGTGGCCGCAATGCTACTGGCGTTCCTGGCACTGATCGCGATGGTTGACGGTGCCGTGGGTGGCATCGGGTGGCTATTGGGCTTCCGCGATGCCAGTGGTGCGCCGACCTGGTCGCTGGCGACAGGCCTGGGATATGCATTCGCGCCGGTCGCCTGGTTGATGGGCATCGAATCGAGTGACTGTATGCACGCCGGCGAGTTGCTCGGTTTGAAAACAGTCGCCAATGAATTCATCGCCTACGAACAGCTAGGGCGCTGGCTTCGACCAGATTCGCAAGTCGAGCTCAGTCCCAGATC
>NYXM01000030.1 GCA_002685655.1 Planctomycetaceae bacterium | reverse complement strand
TAGCCCAACTCGTCCACCGTAAAATCGCGGTCCGAGTGCATGAAATGCATCGTATCGCGAGTCTTCAGCGTGCCTTCCATAACGCGACACTGAAGAATCACACCTCGATACGTATCGAAATGGGCATCGAAGACCAGGGCTTTAAGCGGCGCGTCCGGGTCGCCCTTGGGACTTGGCAGCTTCTCGACGATTCCGGCAAGCACGTCTTCAATGCCGACACCAGTCTTCGCGGAAACAGGGACCGCCTCAAACGGATCTAGCCCCAACTCCGCATCAATCTCCTCGCGCACACGGTCAACGTCCGCAGCCGGGAGATCGATCTTATTGATTACCGGCAGAAGCTCCAGACTATGATCCAGTGCCAAATAGAGGTTGGCAACCGTCTGAGCCTCGACCCCCTGAGAAGCATCTACAACAATCAACGCACCTTCACAAGCCAACAGGGAACGCCGTACTTCGTGTGAGAAATCAACGTGGCCAGGTGTATCAATGAGGTTCAGCAGATAGTCTTGACCGTCCCGGGCACGGTAGGAGAGCGTAATCGTATTACTCTTAATGGTAATGCCCCGTTCACGCTCGATATCCATCGCGTCGAGCATCTGGTCGCGGAACTCGCGTTGCGTGACGCCACCACAAGCCTGGATCAGTCGATCGGCTAGAGTCGACTTGCCATGATCAATATGGGCGATAATGCAAAAATTCCGAATATGTTTCATACGTAGGGTTCTTGTAGAAAATGGGCTCGTGCTTCGCTTATTAAAGAATATCCTGATACAGCCTTTCAAGTAAATGACGCTAGCGACTGTCCCGCGCTCTTCTGTGGACAATCTTGCGGATCCAGAGTCTCACCCACACCTCGCCAACCAGGAAAAATGGCGACCGCCGTCGCTCAGGGTGACTGCTCCGTTTCCCCTTTGGCCATGAGTTCGCGAAAACGCGCTGCGCCCTGTTCCCCCGTCAGGATAACAGCGCTCTGAGTTTTCGGACGGGGCGATTTCTCGGCGAGAAAAACGAACTCAAAGGGACTTGGAGCGGAGGAAAGATGGTAGCTGAGTATATCGTCGGCACTCAAAGTCTGGTTCCCCATTCTCTTGGTCAGGGGAAAATGAATATCCCCGTGCGCGTTCAGAGAACGGTAGATCACCTCGGTGCAGCATTGGCAAGTCGCGTCGTTGAAGTCGAAATTGAAATCGTAACCGCTCCCGAGCAGAAGAAAAACCGCTTTCAAATCCTCGATCCGTTCCTCCCGCGTCAGCTTCGGCCGCAACACCAGTAAGCGGTTCATATCAGTCGTCATCAATTGCTCGATCGAGTTGAAAATCACGCCCTCGGCCACCGCTTCGATCGAGTCCGCCGCCGCGCCCGACGCGAGGTTCGAGCGTGCCAGATCGCGAGCGAGTTTTTCCTTTCTCGCCGGAACGATCCCCGTCAGCGTTTCGATGTCCAGCCCCGCCTCCTTGCGCTGGCTGGGAGAGCCAACGTAGGTGATGCCATGCTTGAAAACACCGGGTAGAAAGATATTGCTCATATACCCCGACTTAAAGGTCAGGATAAGATCCCCCGGTTCCAGGAGCGACTTGACCTCGCGCACCTGACGCACAGAGAAAACAACTTCTTCCGGAGCGGGCGACCTCAATCGACTGACGTTCACGAACAGCACCGCCCGCACGGCATAGAGATTGTCGTTGTGCAGTTCGTACGCCTTTTTTGCCAGTTCCGTGATCGTCGAGTTTCGAATCCGGTTCCTGACGTCGGGAAGCAACAGGGACCGCTTCGTCAGAATGGTTTCCACCTGAGCGTTGGTGTTTTCGTAGAGTCGCGCGAGCTGGCCAGCCAGCTTCCCGTAGGCCGGATCGTCCTTGGCGACGCGCGATAAGAGGGAGTCGGGATTCTTCGCCTCGCTGGAATAGAGTTCCCAGGCGGTCTTCAAGGCCTCGATATTCTCGATCGAAGTAACACCAGTGAAAACCTCTTCGTACGTGCCCTTTGGAATGCCGGACGGGTGGTAGGCTTCGTTCAGTTTTTCGATCACCTCGGGCTCGTCCAGAAAAGTCGCCACGAGAACCGAGCCGTAGTGAGCCAGATGCAGCGCCGCATTGAAACCAATGATAAAGGCCTTGGTTTGCTCCTCGGGATCGGAGAAATGCGTCTCGTAATCCCGGTAGTAGTCCACCATGTCCCACAGCGACTCGCGGCAAGCGAGATAGCGGAACAGCAGACTCTCGATCTTGTCATGTTCGTCACTCGTGAAATACCCGCGCTGGCGTCTCCCGAAGGACTCCTGCAGGACAATCATCTCCTTACGATGACGTTCGAGTTCCGCGGAGAAAGCGCCGAGGCGAAGCAAGTCCGCCTCCAACCGCTCGTCATCGGTCTCGAATACCTCTTGCACTCCTCCCAAGCGCCTTCCGCCTGAGGAAACCAGAAAGGTCTGTACGGAAAGAAAAACCAAATAACAAACCAGACCCAGAATCAATAACTTCAGGAGACCTTTCCACCCGACCAATCGCATCATTTTGTTCTTCGTGGTCACACTCAAGCCTCTATCAGAATAAGTCAGCCGTGATGCGAAACTTCAACTCGACTGGCGCTGATTCTAGCGGCTCTGACCTTGCTTTGCGATGCCTTGAACTGGAATTGATCGGCACACCTTGATTCGGGTCGTTTGAGAACGCTAACTTCGATGGGTAGCTCGCCTCCGTCGTGCCGTCGCCGTGCCGAGATACCTTCGACTGAAGGTGAGGCACGTGGTTGTCCATAACGGGCTTGGAGACCCGACTACCGCGCGCCGTCCGTGATAAGTTGCCGCGTTTGGCGGGCGATCATCAAGTCTTCGCGCGTATGGATGACCAGGATTCGTGCCTGGGAATCGCAAGTAGCGACGTCACAGTCGGGCTGGCACGTCTCGTTGCGATCATCGTCCAGGTGCACTTCCAGGCACTCGAGTCCACGGCAGACTTCCCGCCGTAGCCATGTCGAGTTCTCGCCGATTCCCCCTGTGAAAACCAGGGCATCCAAGCCTCCCAGACTGACCGTCAGCGCGCCAATCTGCTCGCGCACCCGGTGGGCATAAACATCCAGAGCAAGCTGGGCACGGGAGTGACCGCCCGTTGCGGCGTCTTCGACTTTTCGAAAGTCCGATGACACGCCAGAAAGGCCCAGCAGACCGGATCGATGGTGCAGGACTTCGTCGAGTTCGTCGACGGTCAGCCCATGTTCTCGTTGCACGTGAATCAGGATCCCTGGGTCAATCGTGCCAGAGCGGGTTCCCATCATCAGACCTTCCAGAGGAGTAAGCCCCATCGAATTGGTCATGGCCACACCGCCGCGAACCGCCGTCGCCGACGCGCCCTGTCCCAGATGGCAGATGATCAACCGCAACTCGCCCGAATCGTGCCCGATCAGTTCCGTCGCACGCTCGGCACAATAAGCATGGCTGGTACCGTGATAGCCAAAGCGGCGGATGCCCCACTGCTCGTACCATTGATAGGGCAGTGGATACAAATATGCGGCGGGAGGAATGTGGGCAAAGAATGCCGTGTCAAACACTCCGATTTGATCCGCGTCAGGCAGCGCCGTCTCGGTAGCTTCAATGGCTTCTATTCCCGGTGGAATGTGCAACGGCGCGAGCCGGGCAAATCGAGCAATTGTCATCTTCATGGCAGCATTGATCCGCACGGGCTCGCGGATCTCCTGGCCGCCGTGAATCAACCGATGCCCAACGACACGAATCGCGAAATCGGTCCCCTTTGCATCATCCGACGAGCGACGCAGTATGCTCAGACCCTCGGCAACACCGGACCGATAGTCAAGGACATCGAGGTGGTGGCACGCTGATTCCCGGTCCGGCACCGACAATGTCAACGATGCTTGGCGGCTATTACCGCGCCAGTCAAGCAGCGCCGTGGCCGTCGGCTGTAGCGTGGCGAAATCGAATATCGCAAACTTCACACTGCTGGAACCGGCATTGACGACGAGAATGCTCGCAGCGGTCATCTCGTTCCCGTCTCCAACTGCTCCACACTTTGCCGAGCCAGATCGCGACAGATGGAATTGAAGTCGTCACGAGCTGCTTTTTGGAGGACGGGGACAACTTGAGGAGTGCCGATGCGCGACAGGCCTTTCAGAGCTGCGTAACGGGTGTCGCTAATGTTGCGGTGATCCGCGGCTTCGGCCATCAGTGCTTTCGTCCCTTCTGACGTGGGCAGATACGAAAGTGCCTCGGCCAACGCCCAGCGGTAGCGTGGGAACGGCGCCCCGTAACGATGCTTGTCCATGTGGCCGGAGATCGGCACCGTCGCCTCGCGCGGCCCAGCCTGTAGAGCGGCGATGATCTGTGGGACAACGTCTCGATTACCCAGTAAGCCCAGCGTGCGGGCTGCGTACCAACGCACGTACAAATCCCGATGCTTCAACAGCTCCGCGATTTGCGGCGCCGTGCGTGCGTCCGTTGCCGCAAGCATCAGGTAGTGCGTCGAATGCCCGAGTCCGGACAAAGGGCTTTGGATGTTCATGTCCTCGGCCTTCAACGCCTTGGCCAGTGCCGGGTTTTTGCACTCGACCGTTGGCTTGCCATCGAGCAGTTCCAGGACGGTCTGAACGACCTGGGGGCCGCGACCATCGAGACGAACGATGTGACGAATCAGCCGTTCGATAGTGTCTAATTCGTAGAGCGTGAGCCGATCCACGTCGCACTCGGTCGTCAGCAGCACGCGCGGCACGGCGCTGCGGCAGGCTTGCGGGCCGACGTTGGCCATGGCCAAAAGAATGCGGTAAGTTGGACTGTGCCGCCAGCAAGCAATTTGAGTTTCGGCGTGATGATCCAGCGCGTAGACCAGCGCCCGTGCCGCTTTCGGTCCACCGATTTGACCGAGGGCCTCGACCGCTGCTCCAAGATGAGGATCTTTCTTCTCACTCTCGACGATCCGGGCCAATAAGTCCACAGCCCCGACGGCTCGTAGCGAACCGAGGGCGCGGATTGCATACGAACGAGCGGTGCCCTTGGCCTTGGAGACCACTGCAATCAAAGTCTCCACATCGGCCTCGCCACCCAGGTGCGCCAGGGCTTTGATGGCATATCGATCGTTGGGATTCGCGGTCAGCCGTTTGCGCAACTCAGCACACCACGTGATGGAACCTTGTTTCCACCACTGAGCCCAGGCGGCGGCTTGCGCCTTTCTGACTGATGACTTCGCCTCTGGCTCAAACGGCAGCGACTGACCCGTGACGGCCAGCAAGGCGGTGTGGGCGATCGAACGCACCGCCCAGTTTCGGTCAGCCAGCCGGTCGATCAGCGGGTCGACTGCGTCGGCCGAGGCGCTGCCGATCAACGCCAATACCGCTTCGCGTCGAACTCCCTCATCGGAATCGTCCAGCGCTTTGATCAGCGCCTCGCTGGACGAACGTGCTTTGAGCCAGCCTAGATTGATCGCTGCGCTGCGGCGTTGGCTGGCGTCTCGGCCTTCGAGTCGCTTGAGTTCTCGCAGCAGATCGGTTGACGCGGGATGCTTCGTTTCGGCCGGTGGAAACCAAAGTGGTCCCCAATCGTTGCCCACCAAGTTGACTCCTTCGACGAAGGCCGAATCTTCTCTGGTGCTCACTCCACGGATGTTGGCACTTTCGCCGTTGACGTTTACACAGCCCCGGTACTGAAGTGTGCCCGGTTCATCAGTGAACAATGGACCGCCCAGCCTGACCGCCTTGGGATGATCCTTAGCAAGAAACTTGGCACCTGGTTTTTCATGGCAGGATGTGCAGCGGCTTTCTTTCGCTGCGAAACCACGGTTGCCGTGGCAACCGGCACAGACCTTGATCTCGCCCGGCCGGCCGTAAACCCACGTCATGTGATCGCGGACCACCTCACCCAGCTCGTTGTAGGCTTGCAGCGACCAGTTGGTGTCGGCCGGGGCTTCGAAAAAGAGTGACCCGTCCGAGGCCACCGGCACGGTGCCCAGCACCTGAGTCACAACGCCCAGGTGGTTCTTGGGCTGCAGTCGATACGCGTTGGATACGCTGGCGATGACTCGGCAGTACTTGATCTTGTGATGTTGATCGCTGTCCCGCGTGTCGAAAATACTCATGCAGGCAAACCGAGCGGTTTTCTCATCGGGCTTTATCTTGTCCGGAAACACCGGTGGTTTCGTGCGAGGTGCCAAGGCGACCGCGTCGATCTCGCTGGTGCCCGGATTGTCGTAAACAGCGTTCAACTGACCTCCGTCGAAGTCCAGCAAGTAGACGCCGTGGTCGACGTGGTTTCGCACCGCCGGTGGTTTCTTCGGATTCTTGGGATCTGGGGGTAGTTTTTCGACGCGCACGTCGGTGTAGCTGGTGAGGATCTTGCCGTTGGACAACGGTTCTGGAGTGCAGAACCGGCCCTTGATCGATGGGTTCCGTTCAGCCAAGACATCGCGGAGCAGCACTTCTTCATGCTGATTGCTAAACAGCGCCGGCCCGAATTGGGTCATACAGAGGAACCGTCCATCGGGCATCTGGCGAGGATGTGTGACTTGCAGACCTTTGTATCGATTGAGCTTCCAAACCGGGCGACGAATGTGACCGTACAGACTTCCTTCATTCGTACCGTCTGGGTTCATGCTGTGCAGCAGTGTTTCATTCTTGGCATTGCACTGAAACACCTGCCAGCGGCTGAAGACCACACGGCCGTCGTTGGTCACGGCCGGCTCGAACTCGTCGGTGCAGTTGAACATGCTAGTCAGTTCAATACCGCTGCCGTCGGCGTTCATGCGATGCACCGCCGTCATGCGGTGTCCGTGGTACTCGCCACGCACTCCACTGCGATTGGAAATGAACACAATCTTGCCGTCGGGTAAGAACTGCGGCGACACGTCATCGGCCTCGCCAGAAGTAAGTTGCTTCAATCCTGTGCCGTCGGGACTGACGACATAGAGGTGGTACCACGGATCTGCTTTGGTGGCCATGCTGAAGATAATCGTCTTGCCGTCGTAGGAGACTGCCGGGTCGGCAACGTAAGCTCCTTTGATCGGTGTGATGTCACGGAGCTTTCCGTCGCCCGCTGCAGGGATGAGCGTCATTAATTTGTTGCCGGGGCGGGGAGCGGCGTGGTTGTCCAGCAGGATGAACGTGCTGCGGGCAAGATCCATATCGGCCGCACGCTGGATGCGCTGATCCGTCGTCGCCTGAACGAAAACGATGCCGTGACGAGTCCAGTCGTCCTCGCCCGATTCCGCAGCGCCAGCCGCGACAGGCACGCGCTCAGCCAGTCCGAAGATCGCGACCATCACCAGAGCTAGCGCCCTAACGACAAAGCAGCTCGTTCGTACCGTGGGAAGGTCTCGCCAGTGTGACTCGATTCTCAATAGCACGGCGTTCTCCTTGTTGCTGTGATTGCCGATTCGTCTGGCCGTAGGGTTGGTTTCCACGGCTCACCGTAGTGACCACCAACTAATTAATGTATACTGTCTTTATCCTGTTTTATACAGCGAACATGACGGATCGGGCACAACAAGGCGACTGTTTCCTCAAATCAGGAGAGTTCGGCAATGCGCTCAACTCGTGTGATCTATCTTGCCGTGGCGATTGCCGCGTTGTGCCCACTCGCCGCGTCCCACGCAGCGGAGGAGCTGAAGCTGGCCTGGGTCAAGACCGATGATTCAGTGGCGCTGACCAACCATGGCAAGGTCGTTTGGCAATTCAATCATGGAAAGGATCACCGCAAGCCCTGCTTTCATCCGTTGGCCACGTTGGATGGCATGGCCCTGACCGACTTTCGTCCAAGCGATCACCTCTGGCACCGCGCGGCCTGGTTCAGCTTGAAAGAGATCGACAAGCTCAATTACTGGGAAGAGAATCGCCAGGGTGTGTCGGCCGGCCGCAACGAGACGATCGATGTCAAGATCGAGACCCAAGCCGACTTCTCGGCCGAAATCCGTTTAAGGCAGAGCTATCACCCGCCGGATGAGCCGGAGCTGCTTGGCGAAGAGCGTGTGATACGAGTCAGCGCACCCAACGAAGACGGTTCGTACACGCTGGACTGGCAACACCTGTTTACGGCCAGAAAGGCGGTCACCGTCGGGGCGTCGGCCGCTTACGCCGGTTTGTCTCTTCGATTGAGCAAGCAACTCCTCAAATGGTCATTTCTCAACAGCGAAGGCCAAAACGAAGACAAAAATGTACATGGCAAGGGAGCCCGTTGGTTGACGTTCAAAGGTCCGCTGGCGATTGGCAGCGCCGGGTTAACAATCTTCGACCATCCGACGAACCAGCGTTTCCCGACCAAGTGGTTCATCGTGTCAGGTATGCCTTATTTCAGCCCGGCCTTTGTTTTCGATGGGCCGATGCCTTTGACCAAGGACCAGAAATTCAGGTTGTTCTATCGGATGAAAGTACATGGCAGCGCGCCGGAGGTGAAGACGCTCGAAGCCGACTATCAAACCTTTGCCAACAAGTTGCCGGATCTGGCCGCCCTCGAGGTAAACGGCGAGCAGATCGACCTGGTGGCCGCCGGCGCACGGTTGCATCAAGTCTATTGCAGCATGTGCCATTCCGCGCAACCGGCTGGAGAGTCTGGCAAGGCAGGACCCAAATGGTATGGCTTGATCGGTAAGTCGACGCGCCAGCGTGAGGTGCTCGTCAAGCCGGCCGGTGTCCAGTCAATCATCGTCGACGACAAGTACATTGCGAAATCCATTCGCCAACCCAACCAGCACTTGGCGATCAGAGAAACTGCCCCACAGTTGGGCAGCGCCTATCCGCCAAGTATGCCGCCTTACCCGCATTTGACGCCACAGGAGGTCCGTTCGCTGATCGCATTTATGAAGATGCTGAATGAACCGGAGAACCGCGGGCCACAGGAAGTCTGGGAAGTCAAGCAGGCTGAGCCGCAGTTACCGGTCGGTCTCTTCGAAGTGGTGGTCAAGGACCGACCGCTTGTCTACCGCGTGGCGATGGCCGACGTCTCTAACCGGGCACTGAGCGTAGGCCTCCCCGGTGGATACAACTACATTTTCGATCCCTCGACGTTTAGTGTGAAGCAGGCTTGGGCCGGCGGATTTCTCAATCTGAAGACCGAGCGCACGGGCCGGGGCGCTGGCTACAACCATTTTGGTGCGGCCGCTCGCGACATCGGTTTTGTCGAATGCTTCATTCCCCTGGGGAAGAGCGGACCGATCAACCAGGGCTTCAAGGACTACATCAACAACCAGGCATGGCGGATCGAGAAATCGAAGGCCGAGATGAAAGAGACGACGGCGTTTATCGACCGCAAGCCACCAGAGGGCGCGCAGTTTGGAGGATATCGGTTCGACGGAGTTCAGGCGCCGACCTTCCTGTTTCGAATCAACGATGTTGACTACGAACAGCAGATAGCATTCGAAAGCGACCAGGTCATGCACTACTACTTCGCAACGACCGGCGCTACTGAGCCAGTACGGTTCAGAATCCTCAAGGATAAAATCCTCAAGATTCAAACCAGCGCTGGCGTCTGGGACGGCGACACGCTCAGCATACCGGCTAAGGATGCCGCCGAGTTTTACATCACATTGGTACTCGATCCATCCAAGGCCAAACCGTTGCCGATAGCCAGCAACAATCCCGGCGCCTATGACTCCACAGAACGGCTGGTCCAGCAAATGCGCAAGCTAGGCCTGGACAGGCGAACTAACTTTGCGATGAAAGCCAAGGCGATTAGCGCTGGCGGCAAAGACGGTGGTGCCATCGGGCCGCAGGGGGCCGTCGACGGTTCCCCGCACACCTATTGGGATGAAACTAACAGCCAAAAAACCTATAGCCTGAATCTCACGCTTGCCAAACCGCACCCAGTTTCAGCCGCCACGCTGTTGGGTTACAAGCATCATGATTATGCTCCCAAGAGCTTTGAGCTGATTGTCAATGGCAAGACGGTCAAGACGGTGGCGGACGCCAAGTATGACAACAATCTCTTGTTGGTCGAGTTTCCGCGTACCCAATGTCACACGCTGGAATTGAAAGTCACGTCCTATTACGGCCAGAGCCCGGCCGTGCGTGAATTGGGTCTGTATGACCTGGAGGAAACTCCGGCACCCGATTCACCGCCTTTCGTCAGGAAATGGACCCTTGAGGAATTGGCCGCCGATGCCGACATGACGTCGCAGCGCACAACAGAACAGGGTGTGAAACGCGGCATGATCGCGTTTTTGAAAGCCGGCTGCGTCAAGTGTCATCCGGTCGGTGGTCAGGGCGCCCGCAACGGTCCTGACCTGACCAAGGTCGCCTCGCAACACAAGGGACGGAAACTCTTGCAACAGATACTCGAACCCTCGAGTGAAATCAACAAGGACTTTCTCACTTGGCAGATCGTCACCAGCGACGGGCGAGTGGTGGTGGGCTTAATCGTTGACGATGACGGGAAGACCTTGAGCGTAATGCCCAAACCCGAATTACCCGAGACGATCGTGCATGTCGTCAAGAAAGAGGTCGAGAAAAAGGCCCCGACGAAGGTATCCAGTATGCCGACGGAGGCGGTTTCGACGCTGACTCGGGAGGAGATCCTCGATCTGCTGGCCTACCTGGAGGCTGGGGGAATTGCCGCAGGCAAGTAACGTTGCTGGTGTGAGTAGCTGCCGGCCATTTTTGAAAGACCAATCACATGAATACTCAACGCCCGCTCGTCCCCTTTCTGTTTTCGGTTCTGTACGCAGTCGCCGCGACGGGCATCGCGGCGGGCGCTGAGACGGACACCGCAGCACAGGCCGAGCAGGCTTACCAGCCGACAACGATCCCAGCCGGCTACCAGGTCGTGACGATTCAAACGCCGGTAGAAAACGGCCAACCCGTGCAGTTTGGTGTCGGTGGTATCGACTTCACCAAAGACGGCACTGCCGTCATTGCGGGGCGCACGGCGGGCATCTGGCGTTTCAAGGCGGGAAAGTGGTCTCGCTTTGCCGAAGGCCTGCACGATCCACAGGGAATTCGTGTGATGACTCCCGATGGTAGCGCCGTGGTCGTGGCACAGAAACCGGAACTGACGCTCGTCAGAGACACCGATGGCGACGGACGCGCCGATCTCTACCAGACAATCTGCGACCGCTGGCGCAGTGGTGGTAATTACTGCGAGTACGTCCACGGGCCGGTAATCGATTCGGAGGGAAATTACTACGTCAGCATCAATCTCTCCGACGCCGCTCGGGACGCTGCTTGCGACAAAGGTGGTGGGGCAGCGATGGGGACGTCACTCGGTTACGACGGATGGACGGCAAAGATCACACGCCAGGGAGAGTTTATTCCCTTTGCCAGTGGCCTGCGATCGGCATCTGGAATCGGAATCAACAATAAGGATGAACTGTTCTTCACCGACAACCAGGGCGGATGGATCGGTACCTCCACGCTGAATCATCTGACCGAAGGATCGTTCTACGGCTATCCGGCGTCACTGCTCGATCTGCCCGAATACCGTCAGGGCAAGAAACTGGACAAGGCCGAATTCGAGAAGCTGCGCAAGCCGCCGGCGGCCTGGATTCCGCATGGCGAGTTGGCCAATTCACCGGGAAATCCGGAGTTCGACGAAACCGACGGCAAGTTCGGCCCCTTCGCCGGACAGATCTTCATCGGGGATCAGACGCGCTCGAATATCTTCCGTGCGGCACTGGAGAAAGTGAACGGCCAATACCAGGGTGCCGTGTTCAACTTCATCGACAACTTGCAGTCTGGCTGCATTCGGATTCGCTTCGACCAGACAGGCCGCTTGTGGGTGGGACAAACCGGGCGCGGCTGGCGTTCGGTTGGCGGTAAGATCGAAGGCCTGCAACGCGTCACGTGGGATGGCAAGACGATTCCCTTCGAGATGCATTCGATGAAGCTGACTCCGACGGGCTTCGCCGTTCGATTCACACTCCCCGTTGATCCGAAAACGGTTCTCGCCGCCGACGCCGTCAGATTCAAACACTGGCACTATCACTACCACGGAGAGTATGGGTCGCCGAAGGTCGACGAGGCCAATGACGCAGCGACGGTGCGCTCGATCTCCGACGACGGACAAACAGTCTACGTCGACCTGCCGCTGCAACGGGACCAGGTCTATCAGATCATCACGCAGGGGATCCAAGCAGCTGATGGTGCGAGCATGTCGACGACGACGGGCTACTACACACTCAACAGCCTGCTGAAGTAGCGGCGTGTCAAGAAGGGGAGTCAAAAAGGGGTCAGGTACCGTTGCCGGAACGGCCCGCAGCGTGCTTCGCACAACGGTACCTGACCCCTTTTTGACCATGACCCCTTTTTGACTCCGCATAACACAGGAGAACAGTATGCAACTCAACAAGCGGTCGCTCGGCACAGTTTTCTGTCTCGCCATAGCGATGGCCTCACTGCAGTTGCAGGCTGCCACCGCCGCTGCCGCGGACAGCCCTTGGATTGTCTTCGACAGCGGGCAGGGAATCGGCGCGAAGAAGCACGTGGTCCTGATCAGCGGCGACGAAGAGTATCGTTCGGAAGAAGCGATGCCGATGCTCGCCAAGATCCTATCCAAACGCTTCGGCTTCCGCTGCACGGTGCTCTTTGCCGTCAACAAACAGACGGGCGAGATCGACCCGAACGTGACCGACAACATCGCTGGCCTCTCGGCATTGGAGACGGCCGACCTGATGATCGTCTTCACCAGATTTCGTGTACTTCCCGACGAACAGATGAAGCATGTTGATGCGTACCTGCGGACGGGCAAGCCGATCATCGGCATCCGCCCCTCGGTCGTGGCGTTTCGCAATAAGCCGGACAGCAAGTATGCCAAGTACAGCAGCAACTATCGGGGTGACGACTTTTCTAGCGGTTTTGGGCGTCAAGTTCTGGGGGCCACCTGGATCTCACACCACGGCCAACACGGGCGCGAGAGTACGCGGGGTATTCCCGTCGAGGCGATGAAGGGCCACCCCATCCTCCGCGGCGTCGAAGTGATGTGGGGCCCGACCGATGTGTATACCGTGCGATCCCCGATCCCGCACAACGGCGAAGTTCTGGTCATGGGTCAGGTGGTTCAAGGGATGACACCCAGTGGCCCACCCTCGCCCAAAGCGCAAATGCCGTTGGCCTGGGTTAAGCACTTCCCCACGCCGGGCGGCGACGCGCGGGTGTTCATGTCGACCATGGGAGACGCTCGAGATTTTCAGGATGACAACTTCCGCCGCATGATCGTCAATGCCTGTTTCTGGGCTGTCGGCCTGGAAGACGCCATCCCTGAGAAAACAAATGTCGAAACAATTGTCCCCTACAAGCCGTCGCCGTTTGGGTTCGATGCATTTAGAAAGGGGCTCTTTCCACACGATTACGCGCAGGTCGAAGCGAAACCTGATGTGCTGGAACAAGATCAGGTGGAGTTCAAGTTAGAGAAAGGCGATCGAATCTGCTACATCGGCAACACGCTGGCGGATCGTATGCAGCACTTCGGCTGGCTTGAGACGATTGTACAAAACCGGTTCCCAGAGCAGAACCTGGCATTTCGTAACCTCGGATTCTCTGCCGACGAGTTGACAGTCCGACCGCGGTCCATGAACTTCGGCGATCCGCATTCCCACTTAACGCATTCTCAGGCGGACGTGGTCTTTGCCTTTTTTGGCTACAACGAATCGTTCGACGGCGAGGCTGGTCTTGATACCTTTCGCCACAACCTCACCCAGTTCATTACCGACACGCGCGGGCACAAATACAACGGTAATACTCCTCCGCGGATTGTGTTGTTCTCGCCAATCGCGCACGAGAACCTCCGTGACCCGAACCTACCCAGCGGTCAAGCGAACAACGAACTGTTGGCAATGTACAGTGCTGCTATGGCAGGTGTTGCCAAGAGCCAGGGTGTGAGCTTTGTTGATCTCTTCACACCCACAAAAGCGCTGTACGCGAAGGCGGAACAATCGCTGACGATCAACGGCATTCACTTAACTGGCCAGGGCAACCGTCTGGTCGCGGAAGTCATTGATGAAGCTTTGTTTGGCGAGCCTGCTCCGTACGCCGATTCGCAACTGGAGCGGGTGCGCGAAGCCGTGTTGGCCAAGAATCTGCGCTGGTTTAACCGTTATCGTGCAACCGACGGCTACAGCACTTACGGGCAGCGTTCGCAGTTGAAGTTCGTCGATGGCCAGACAAACTACGTCGTCATGCAGCACGAGCTGAAGATGCTGGACGTGATGACGGCGAATCGCGATCGAGGCATCTGGGCCGTTGCACAGGGGCACGAATACAAGATCGATGACAGCAACGTGCCGCCACCGCTGTCAGTGAAGACCAATAAACCCGGCAGCGGACCCGAGGGAGACCACACCTATTTAAGCGGTGAGGAGGCGATTGGGAAGATGAAGATTGCCAAAGGGATGGCGATCAAACTTTTCGCCTCGGACGACGAATTCCCAGAGCTTGTCAATCCGGTGCAAGTGGCCAGCGACACCAATGGTCGTCTTTGGGTGGCGGCGTGGCATACCTACCCCCATTGGCACCCCAACAAGCCGCTCAACGACAAACTGTTGATCTTTCCGGACGAGGACGGCGACGGTCGTGCGGATCGCTGCATTGTGTTTGCCGACGAGTTGCACAATCCGACGGGCTTTGAGTTTTGGAACGGTGGTGTGCTGGTGGCGTGCGCGCCGGACATTCTATTCCTCAAGGACACCGACGGCGATGACAAGGCGGACGTCCAAATTCGCTACCTGCACGGGATTGACTCGGCCGACACCCACTGCGATGCCAACAGTTTCACCCTCGGTCCCGACGGCTGGATGTACTTCTCCGAAGGCGTGTTTCATTACACGAACATCGAGACTCCCTGGGGCAAGCCGCTGCGCACGAAAGCGCCGATGCTCTATCGCTGGAACCCCCGAACTGGACAGATCGCCAATCACTTCTATATCACACCAAATCCGCACGGCATCGCCATCGACTCCTGGGGAAATCTCTTCGCCACCGATGCCACCACCGGCCGCGGCTACTACGTCGGCTATCCCGGCAGCGGAACGCCGCACGAGTTGTACCGCAAACGTGTGCGTCCCGTCGCGGGATTCGGCATGATCTCGGGCACGCATTTTCCGGAAGAGAACCGCGGCAACCTGCTAATCTGCAACACCATCGGTTTTCTCGGCGTGTTGCAACACAAGGTGCAGGTAAGCGGTGCGGACTTCAGAAGTCAGGAAATCGAGCCGATCGTTGTCTCGTCCGATCCAAACTTTCGGCCCGTCGATGTCGAGATCGGCACCGATGGCGCTCTCTACATTCTGGATTGGCAGAATACGATCATCGGACACATGCAGCACAACATTCGGGACCCTAGCCGCGACCATACGCATGGGCGGATCTACCGCGTTACGGTACCGGGACGCCCTCTGGTGACACCGGTCAAACTGGCGGGCGAGCCGATCGAAAACGTGATCCAGCAGTTGGCATCGCCGGAAGACACCGTGAGGTATCGCGCCCGGATCGAGTTGAGTGGGCGTAACAGCCAGGAAGTCGCTGCCGCGGCGAAAGTGTGGGCCGCGACGTTTGATCCCGCCAGCGCCGACGATGCACATCATCTGCTCGAAGCGCTCTGGCTGCATGAGCAGCACAACATTGTTGACCAACCTTTGCTGCGTCTGCTGCTGCGATCGCCCCATCCCAAAGCAAGGGCCGCCGCAACGCGGGTACTGGGGCACTGGGAAGCGCACGTCGAAGACGCAGTGCTGCTGCTGCAACAGCAATCCCGCGATGAGGAGCCCCTGGTCCGTGCCGAAGCGGTTGTTGCGGCCGCGGCGTTTGAAGGACTCGACGCCGCTGAGGTGGTTTTTCAGGCGGCGGGCAGGCCCTTGGATGACCAACTCGAGTACGCGATCAGCCAAACCCGTCGTTCCGTTGACAAATACTGGCAACAAGCCATCAACGACGGAATACCTCTTTCGCCCGAGGGGCAGGTGTTCGTGTTGCGCTACGGCAGCAACACTGACCTGTTACGAATGTCCCGTACCGAAGCCGTGTGCCGCGCAATTCTCGGCCGTGCGTCGATTCCGCAGAAAGATCGCATCGATGCCCTGACGCGACTGGCGAAGTTCATCGGTCAGGACATAGGCCAGCTTCTGCTCGACCAGATCCGCCAACATGCGCAATCCAAATCCCCAGCGTATACCGAGTTGGTCCCGCTGCTGCAAACGCTGCCCGATGCAGAACTGACCACAATCAAACCACACCTGGCGACCATCGTGCGCACCGATGGCAAAAGCAGGCTGCGCTCGGCGGCGATTGCCGCGCTGATTGACACGGGCGAGCCGGTGGACACCGTTTTTCAAATGGCCGCCACCAATTACGAGGGCGCGATCGCTTATCTCAGCAGTGTTCCTCTGGTGCAGGATGCCTCCAAACGCAGTGCCATGCACAGTTCGATCAGGCCGCTGATCTTTGACACTCCCCAGCACTTGAAGCCTGACGACGGAGACACCGTTTCGGGAGGCGCACGCTACGTGCGCATTGAACTTGCAAGAAAGAGCATCTTGACCCTGGCCGAAGTCCGGGTGTCTTCACAAGGCGTGAACATCGCGCCCCGCGGCAAGGCCACGCAGTCGGGCATCACCGCCGGCGGCAGCGCCGATCGGGCGATCGATGGAAATACCGATGGAAACTGGGCCGTGGGGTCGAGCACGGCGACCAGCGATCGAAACAACCCCTGGTGGGAACTTGACCTCGGCAGAGAATTCCCCATCAACCAGATCACCGTCTACAACCGGATTGATTGCTGCTCAGATCGATTGAACGGCTTCACATTAACCTTGCTCGACAGCAATCGCGCCGCCCTGTTTGTCAAAAAGAACGTTCCACAGCCCAGCCCCAGAGCAGACATTGCCGTCAAAGGGGTCGGTGGCATCGATATCACCGGCGCGGCGCTGCGGGCGTTGCGGCACATTCCAAATCACGATGAAGACATCTTCGCCGACATGGCCGCGCTGATTCAGCAAGGAGGTAAACATCGCGCAAGTGCAATCGACGTGATGCAGGCCATTCCGCGCGCGCGTTGGCCCAAGGGCGGAATTCGGCCACTGGCGGATCGTCTTGTAACGTACATCAGCGAGATTCCACCCAAGCATCGCACCAGTGCATCCGCCGACAGCGTGTTCGATCTGGCCACGCAACTCACCACGGCCTTGCCCGCGGCAGAGGCGGCGCTGGTCGGCGTACGGCTGGAGGCGCTCCGCGTACCCGTGATCGACCTGGGCACGGGGCCGCACCGGATGATTTATGATAAGCAGATCATCGTCGTGGAGGCCGGCAAGCCGTTGGAGATTCGCTTCTCCAATTCTGACAACATGCCGCACAATTTTGCCCTCGTTCAACCGGGATCGCTTCAGGAGGTGGGGACGCTGGCCGAAGCGACGGGCACGGCGCCCGACGCGGCCAAGCGGCATTACATTCCCAAGTCCAACAAGGTCCTGGCGGCCAGCCGATTGCTTGAGCCCGGCGACTCGCAAGCACTCAGCTTCGCCGCACCCGCATTGGCCGGCGTCTACCCGTATGTCTGCACCTATCCGGGGCACTGGCGACGAATGTACGGGGCGATGTATGTCGTCGACGACCTAAAAAGTTACCACGCCGATCCTGCCGCGTACCTCGCCAGGCATCCGCTACCGCTGCGCGATGAACTGCTGAAGTACAGCGGGCAAGACACTGAATGGAAGCTCGACGACCTCGCAGGGTTGATCCGGCCGCTTTCCCAGGGGCGCTCGTTCGATGTCGGCAAGACGGCTTTCACCGTTGCCAACTGCGTAGGCTGTCATCAGTTGAGCGGAGAAGGGAAAGAATTCGGCCCCGATCTGTCCAAGCTCGACACAAAGAAGTTCACGCCCGAACAGATTTTGCGGTCGATGCTCGAGCCGTCTGTGGAAATCAACGAGGAGTTCCAAACGGTTAGCTTTGTGCTCGAGTCGGGGAAACTCATCACCGGCCTGGTTGTTGAAGAAACGGCTACCGTCGTCAAGGTGGTCGTCGATCCCCTCGCCAAGACGGTGCCCGTCGCCATCCAGAAGACGGAAATTGACCAGCGCTCCAAGTCCCCCGTCTCGATCATGCCAAAAGGTCTGTTGAGCAAGCTGACGCGCGAAGAGATCCTGGACTTGCTGGCCTACGTTTACGCTCGAGGTGACAAAAACAACATGCTGTTTCAAAGCGGTCACGAACACTGACGCAAGTCGTAGTTACGAATCACTTACCGTTGGAGACTTGCGAAATGTCGTACCTGGCAAGATCGGTTTCCCCACGCGGCACGCCTGCTGCAGCGTCGCTAGGGAGAGGATTAAGATTGGGATCACGAATCGGAACAGCGGCAAGGAGCGTTCGCCGCACCAGCGGCTTGGCCGTCTTCGTTGGGGTTTGGACTTGTGGCCTATCCATCATCGCACATGGCACAGAAACAAAGATGCGGGCTGTGGTGGATCCGGTCAGCGGAGGCGTCGATCTATTTGAAGATGACCAGCCGGTACTGCGTTACAACTATCGCACCGTGGAACCGCCTGATAGTGTGTTAGAAAAGGTCTCCGCTGGATCGCGCAAGTACGCCCGAGCGCGGAGCAACTACATTCACCCGCTTTACGGTCCCGAAGGGGAAGTGCTGACGGAAGACTGGTCCGTCGACCATCCCCATCACCGTGGAATTTATTGGGCGTGGCCGGAGGTTGATTTCGGCGGCATACGCGGCGACTTGCACGCGCTGCAGCATGTTTTCGCCCGCCCCACCGGAGCAATCGAACTCACTGGCGGCGAGACGTCTGCCCGTATTGAAGCGGAGAACTTGTGGCAGTGGGAGGACAAGACGCCAATCGTCCGAGAGCTGGCCACGATCATCGCACATCGCACGACCGAGCACGGCCGTCTTGTCGATCTGAAGTTCCAATTCACCGCCCTTGAAGAAGGCGTGAAACTGGCCCGGCGCGGCACCGAGAAGTATGGCGGATTGAACATCCGTCTCTCGCCGGTCAAAGGGCTACAATTGGTTCACCACGCCGATCTGCCAAATGCCGATCCCCGTCGCGCCTGGTCGGACTCAGTCGGCGTTCGCAGCGGTGGCAGCAGTTCGGTCGGGCTGGCGGTGTTTGAGAGTAGCACGAATCCTGATTATCCCGGCGACTACGTGCATTACCCGGATCTGCCTTGGTTTCAACCGACGTTCCCCAGGGCTGGCACGCGTTACGAATTAAAAAAAGGGAAGCCGCTGACTCTCCGGTACCGCCTCTGGATCCGCCGCGGTGGGCAGGTGGACGAAGTTGAATATGTTACCCAGTGGCGTGGGCTGAACGAAACGAAACCTCAGGTGCCTTGATCATGACGACGCGAGTCAATTGTCGTGAATCGCTTCGCTGCATTCTCAGTACGGATGTGGCGATTTGTGCGATGGAGGGGGTCGGGAGTCTTTTTCGGCCAAAGCTCGCCCCAAAACTCGTACGCTGTCATCCGAAAAAGACTCCCGACCCCTTCCTCAATGCCCTTTCCTGCAATGCGGTTGGTTCAAACTGACCCACTGCCGAATCTCGATATCTGTTTACGCGGCGGCTCTCAGACGTTTAAACTGGAGTCTTTGAGTCAAGATTAGGAAAGCAAGGAGCCTCGGCATGTCTTTCTTGAGTCGACGAATTAGTATCGTCGTGTCACTGGCTGCGCTCTGTGTGCCAGCTTTTGGTGCTCAGCCGAAGCAGGACGAAACGAAGTTACCGGAGAACCTGGCACGTCGCGCCAAGGCGACGGCATCCTCGGAATATAGCCAGCGGTATCTGGCCCGCTTCGCAATTGATGGAAAGTTGCCAAGTTCGGGAGGATCGTCCGATCCGGAGCAGGCGTGGTGCGTTAATGGAGGCGTCTCGCGCAACGGATCCCAATTCACTCTGGAATGGGACGAGCCGGTGATGGTTGCAGAGATTCTCTACTACGCCCGCACCGCGTTCTATGCGAACGAATGCTGGAAAGACTATGAGGTCTATCTCGACGCTGCGGAAGAACCAGTTGCCAGGGGAACGCTTGGCATGGTTCACGGTCCCCAACGCATCTCGCTTCCCACGTCCACGGTGCGAAAGCTGACCCTCAAATTTGTCAGTTCCTTCGGAGGCCTTAATCCAGGGGCTTCCGAGATTCAGGTCTTCGCCACGCGGTGTTCCCGGCGTCAGTTGAACGGACTGGCCCAAGCAGCTGCAGCTGCGGCCGGAGGCTCGTATGTTGCGACCAACGATGAAACCGACATCGAGGCGCTGCAGTCGTTGATTCTGAAAATGATCCAGGAAAAAGGTAGCGGTTATTCGCAAGGAGCGGCACACCGGCAACGGCTCGCATCGCTGGTCGAGGCACGTGATGCTGCGGAAGCATCCAGCGACGATTCATCGGACGACGAGTTCGAGAAGATCGAAGATGATCTTGCCTTACTCCAACGCGAGATCCTGCTTTTCGACGTCGACAGGCTGCTCGTGATCGAACGTCACGAGATCAAGGCGTCGCACGTTTACACCTACCACTACGAGGGCTTTCGGGCCGGCGGCGGGCTCTACGTGATCTCGCCGTTTAGTACGCAACAAGAGCCGCTTGAACTGGCCGCATCGCCTGAGGGACAGATCCTTGATTGCGATCTTTCTCACGACGGTCGTGTCGTGTTGTTTAGCTGGCGGCAGCGCGAAGATGAAGGTTATCACCTGTGGACCGTCAACGTCGACGGCACCAACCTGCAGCAGATCACCGACGGCGATTGGCACGACTATAACGCCTGCTGGCTGCCTGACGGGGCC
>NYXM01000029.1 GCA_002685655.1 Planctomycetaceae bacterium | reverse complement strand
GCCTGGGGATCTTGCTGGCTTTGGCCGTGCTGTTCGCCAGCCCGTCGTTCGGTCAGCAAGACCAGCCTGGCGAGTCGGCCAAGAAGGCTCCGACGACAAAGAAGGTGCGACGCCGGTTGCCGTCCCATTTCTCTGCGCTCGTATCACAGAAGCAACGGGAAGCCATCTATAAGGTCCAGGCCGATTACGCGGTGCAGCTGGACAAGCTACGCGCACAGCTGGACGCCTTGGTCGCTGAACGCGACCGTGAGATCGATGCCGTTCTGGATGCAGAGCAGTTGGCAGAGGTCACAAAGAAACGCACGGATGCAAAGAAGAAGCGGGCGGCGCGAAGTAGCAAGAAGTCGACTTCTAAGGAGTCAACCGAAGGCTAGCTCACATTTAGCACGGACTGATCACAGGACGCATGGATGCGTCTTTCTCTTCTGCGCATCATCGATTTTGGATCCGCCAGCAATCAACCTGCCGGCCCCCGCCAGGCCAGATTCTGTTAGAATACCAGCGACGCCTCGCATTGGCCCGGACCTTTTGCATCGAGGGGCGTCTTGTTTGCCGGCTGACGAAACCCCTAAGATGCGCTCGTGACGACCAGCACCCCACCAGAAATCCGCAAAACTGCCTGCAATCGAGACTGCCCGGATGCCTGTGGCATCGTCGCGACGATTCGGGATGGGCGCGTCGTTCGCCTGCAAGGCGATCCTGATCATCCGGTCACGCAGGGATTCCTCTGCCATCGCACCAGCCGATTCCTCCAACGGCAATATGATCCCGACCGGCTTACGACCCCCTTGGTTCGCAAGAACGGCAAGCTCGCCCCCGCCAGTTGGGACCACGTGTTGGATCTGATCGCCAAGACGATGTTGCGTATTCGCGCCGAATCTGGTGGCGATGCGATTTTACATTACCGCTGCGGCGGGTCGCTGGGGATCATGAAGCATGTCAGCGACTACTTCTTTGCTGCGTTTGGGCCCGCAACGACCAAATCAGGTGATATCTGCACGGGGGCCGGCAGCGCCGCCCAAATGCAGGACTTTGGCCAGCTGGAAAGCCATGACTTATTCGACGTGCTCAACAGCAAGACGATCGTCTTGTGGGGGAAAAACCCCTATATTAGTCAGGTCCATCTGCTGCCGATTCTAAAGAGAGCCAAAGCAAATGGGGCTCGCATCGTGTTGATCGACCCGGTCCGTCATCGTACGGCCGATCTGTCCGACTTATATCTGCAACCGAAGCCAGGTGGAGACATTGCCTTGGCGTTGGGTGTGGCAAAGCTACTGTTCGAGCGAAACCAGTTTGATCCAGCTGCCCCGACGTATTGCGACCACTTCGATGCATTTCGCACACTGGCGGAATCGCGGTCGGTCGATAACTGGAGCGCTGAGGCTGGTGTCACCGCCGAGGATATGGTCGAATTTGCCACCGCCTACGCCAACGGGCCTACTTCAATTTTGGTTGGTTGGGGCCTGCAGCGCCGCCAGCAGGGCTCCGCCGCAGTTCGCTCGATTGACGCGTTGGTCGCGATTTCTGGAAATCTGGGGATCGCGGGTGGTGGCGTTTCGTATTACTTCAGTCGTCGGGGCGCATTCGATTTTTCGTTCGCCGACAGCACGGCAACATCGCGGGCGATCCCAGAACCAATGTTGGGACCTGGGATCCTAGCCGCCAACGATCCGCCGATTCGAATGGTCTGGGTGACGGCCGCGAACCCCGTGGTAATGCTGCCTGAATCGAAGACGGTAAGGAAGGCGCTCGAGTCGCGCGAATTGACCGTCGTCGTCGATTCCTTCCTGACAGATTCGGCCTGCTGTGCGGATGTCGTTCTGCCAACGACGACGATGCTGGAAGAAGACGATCTGTTGGGTGCCTACGGTCACCATTGGTTGATCGAGTCCAGACCCGTCGTGGCACGGCCTGAAGGCGTTCTGTCTGATTATGAGATTGTCCAACAACTCGCCCAGCGAGTTGGAATGGGCTCGGAGTTTTCCGATGACGTCGACACGTGGAAACGACGACTTCTCCGTCGAGTTGCGGATCATGGCGCCTCGCTGGAAGAGCTGCGGCGGGGAAGCGTTCGTAATCCGCTCAGCCAGGAAGTCATCTTCTCCGACCGCAAATTTCCAACGCAGACCGGGCGAGTTGATCTGATTCACCACATCGCACCGCCCCCGCGAGCGCCTTCGCGCGAAAGGCCGTTACTGCTGACGTCCCTGTCGACCGAACAGTCACAGTGCTCGCAGTGGGTGCACGGAGTGCTGAACGGACCGTTGACCGCGACCGTCCATCCCGCGTCGGCCGCAGGTTTCTCGGACGGCGAGGAAGCCACTGTCGAATCAGAAATCGGCGAGCTGACGGTTCGCTTGAAATTCGACGACCGGCAACGCCCCGACATCTTGTTGATTCCCAAAGGCGGCTGGCTCCGTAGCGGGCATTGTGGGAACGCGCTGATCCCGGCGGAACTGACCGACGCCGGCCAGTGTGCAGTCTACTACGATACGCCGGTTCGTATCGTCAAGCAGGACGCGATAACAGTAAGAGTGCGCCAGACGAAGTAACGGTTTTCATGGCGGATATCTCGACGAGTTAGAGCGGAATGTGTGAGGGTCTTCTGTTGGTTACTTCCGCGCGCCTGGCGCGTGTGCCTGCTACTCTAGTTGCGGCTGTCGGAACACGTGAGGGATGTAGTTCGTTTCATTCGAACGTGCGCGGTGTGTTGCCCGGCGCGCCGCGTGCCTGTACCTTATCTTGCTAGCCCACGCAAAATAACGATTGCCGTTACCGTTTGGAGTTTGCCATGCTTCGCTACCCCTTGGTTGTTCGGATCTTCGCCTTCATAACTTGTTGCTGCCTGTTGATCGCATCGTCGCTATGCGCGGCCCCTGCGCAACCGAAGGTGCTACCGTATCACGGTTATCCGAATTGCATCCAGTTGGAAAACGACACGATTCGTGTTGTGCTCTGCCCAGCAGCAGGTGGGCGGGTGTTGGAGTATTCATATCAGGAAAAAAATGCGTTGTACCTGGAAGAGGAAGCAACCGGGAAGCCGTATCAACCCGGCCAGCGCGCTTCGATGTCGGCAGGGCGATTTGACATCGGTCCGGAAAAGACGATTCCGCGCCACCCGACATTATGGTCGGGCAAGTGGACGGGCGAAGTCGTCGGGCTGTACGCGGCGCGGCTGACCAGTGCCAACGACGAGCCGACGGGTACACAACTCGTGCGTGAGTTTCGCATTGACGAAAAAGGTTCCCGCCTGGCGTGCACTCAAATCATCAAGAACGTCTCGGACAAAGTGACCGAGTGGTGTCACTGGAGCCGTACATTTGCGTTGGGCAACGGCATCTGCGTGATTCCGCTGACGACACCCAGCCGCTTTCCCAACCGCTACGTGATGTACGAAACGGGGGACTTGATTAACCTTCTTCCGACGGACCCAAACATTCGTATGCGAGACGGTTTTCTCGAAATCACTGGCGTCCCGCGCAAACCCAAACTTGGGATGGATTCTATTGCGGGGTGGTTCGCCTACCTGATGAAGAACGACACGATGTTCGTCAAACAATTTCCCGTCTACCCCAATCGTGTCTATAACGAAGTCGCGGGGCTTACCATCTCGATCTGGTATCCTGAAGACCGTCGTGTCGAACTCGAACCGATCGGCCCGCGCGAACGGTTGCAACCAGGCAAGTCAGCTGCGTTTACCGAAGAGTGGTTTCTCTTGCCGTACGAGTTCCCAGCAGATGGCCAGGATGTCAACCTGAAAGAGGTCGAACGGTTGGTTAAAGTCGCGATTAGAGAAACCGAATTGCGTTCACGATAGCTGCCGGTCGTTGTATTTCGCCTCACTTGTGTTCGGTTAAGCCGGCCTCTCCTCGAACCGATGGATTCTTGATCATGAACCATGCACGCCTCTATTGGTTATTCTTCACAACCTGGATTCTGTTCGCAGGGCAATTCGTTCTTGCCGCGGATCGTCCCAACGTCGTTTTCATTCTGACGGACAATCACGGCGCGTGGACGTTGGGTTGCTATGGCAACAAGGACATTCGCACGCCGAACATCGATCGGCTCGCCGTCGAAGGGATGCGATTTACTCGAGCGATGAGCAGTAATCCCGTCTGTTCGCCAACACGCGCTACGTATCTGACTGGCCTGATGCCCTCGCAACATGGACTCCACTCATTTCTTGACAACAAGTACATGGTGGGCCCGGAAGCCTATTACACCCTGGAAGAGTTTGAGACCCTTCCCGAGATCTTGCATTCCGAGGGTTACGTTTGCGGTCTCAGCGGAAAATGGCATCTTGGTGCCAATCTGACTCCGCAGGATGGATTCTCCAAATGGATCACGATGGTCCGCGGGAGCACGCGAAACTTCTATGACGATATGATCATCCAGGATGGCGAGGTTAAGAAGACGCCCAAATATATGACGGACCTCTGGACGGAACATGCCGTTGACTTTATCGAACAGAATAAGGACAACGAAAAACCGTTTTTTCTCTACCTGGCCTACAATGGCCCCTATTGTCTGGGGCCACTGTTGCTCGAACCTGCGCGGAATCGTCACGCGTCATTCTACGCGGACAAAGAGCTGCCATCGTTTCCTCGAGACACAATCCACCCGTGGCAATACAATAACAAGGCTTACCACAACAACCTGACAAGTATCCGTCGCGTGGCGGCCGAAGTGAGTGGAGTTGATGACGGCGTTGGCAGCGTCATGGATGCGCTTAGCAAGTACGGATTGGACGAAAACACCATTGTTGTATTCGCCGGAGATCAAGGTTGGATGGGCGGCCAAAACGGTTTCTTTGGCATGGGCGATCACACGCGGCCGATCGGAGCCCACGACCTGATGATGCAAGTCCCGTTGATCTTCCACCACCCGAAGGGCATTCGGCCAGGGACGACGGACATCATGGTCAGCAATACTGACTTCCTACCCAGCCTGTTGGAGTATGCGGGGCTGGAGAATCGGATTCCACGCAAGCCCAGATTGTCGGGGCGAAGTTTCGCGGCGGCGCTACGCGGCGAACCGATCGACTGGGAGACGAAGATGGTCTACGAAATGGAAGGGTGTCGCTCGCTACGGATCGAAGACTGGAAGTATGTCGCACGGCGCGAGCCAGAGGGGCCGACCGAATTGTACGACATGGCCAACGACCCCTACGAACGGGTCAACCTCTTTGGCCAGCCGCAACACGCTGATATCCAACGGGCGATGGCAGTCAAACTCGACGGCTTTTTCGCCGAATACGCGGATCCACAATACGATATCTGGAAAGGCGGACGTTCCAAAGCTCGCCGCTTGCTGGCACCCGAAGGCCATCCAGACTATCGACCGCTCCGCAAGCAATGAAGTCACCACCAGGCGCGGAATGCGCTCTAGAACGGTCCCAACCGTGGAGGATCAGGATCCATGCCGAATACGCTGGCGTCGAAACAGCGCCGGATCAGGTCGGCTTTCAACGCCTGGTGATCCGCTCGGTCCCAGAGGTTCTCAAACTCGTCAGGATCTGCCTGCAGGTCGTACAGTTCACCTTGATCACTGCCATGGTACACGGTGATTTTCTCGGTCACGGTCCGTAGCATCGTTCCGTAGGCGTTCTTATGTGTCCAACTGTTGTAGTATTCGCTGAACACGTGGTCGCGATGTTGTTGCGGATCCGCCTGTCCAGTCAGATGCGGGACGAGCGAACGACCTTGGACACGACTGGGTATCTCCAGCCCGCAGGCTTCCAGCAACGTGGGGACCAAGTCAACCAGTTCGGTGAGGCCTGTGACTCGCAGGTTGCTTTGAAAGCAGCGGGGCCACGAAATGACCAGCGGGACGCGTACCGTCGCGTCGTAGAAATGCGGGCCCTTGAAATAAAGGCCATGGTCTCCCAACATCTCGCCGTGGTCTGACATGAAGATCACGATCGTATTGTCGCGTTGCCCCGTCTCATCCAGTGTCCGCATGACACGCCCGACCTGATCATCGATCAACTCACACATCGCATAGTAAGCTGCAGTCACCTGGCGACGATCGTCGTCGGTCATGGCCCCGGTATGGAATTCGCCGGGATTATTGTGCGCCCACTGGGCATCGAGTTGCTGAAACGTCGTCTTCGAATCCAACTCGCCTTTCTGAACCTTGGGCAGCGGCATGTCGTCCGGATCGTAGTTCGCCAGATATTTGGCCGGCGGATCGAACGGATGATGAGGGTCGAAACAGTTGAAACTGAAGAACCACGGACGCCCTTGGTTGCTCCGAATGAAGTCGATCGCCATTTCGGCGCACCATGTCGTTTGGTGGAACTCGGCCGGCACGCCTTCTTTTACATATCCAGTGGACGGTCCGGCATAGAGCTTGTCCCACGTCTGCCCTTTGCTGTTCAGCCATTGTGTGTATGCGTTCTCTGGCCAATCCGGTTGAGGATGATGGGACCAGCGGAAATCGTGATAGCCATCTTCGATTCGTGATTCCACTTTGCCGTCGGAACAGGAAGACAAGTGCAATTTGCCGGCCAATCCACAGTGATAGCCCGCGTCAGAAAACATTCGACTCACGGTGATTTCATCTGCTGGAATTCTCTGTCCATTCTGTCGACAACGTGTCGTGCGAGGATACCTACCGGTCAGAAACGAGGCACGACTTGGGGTGCAAACGGGGCTTTGGCAATACGTCTGCGTAAACGCGACTCCCTGTTCGACTAACCGGTCAACGTGCGGCGTTCGGATCAACCCGTTGCCTAACGCATGGATCGTGTCGTGACGCTGCTGATCGGTACACAGCCAGAGGATGTTGGGCGAAGAGTCAGTTTCCATGGCGACGGCGATGTCGGAACGTGATCCGTTAGAAGCGTTGGCGGTTGAGCGACCAAGGGCGTTAGCATAACTGACGATCACGCCTGCGACGACTACGGCACGGGCTGACCTCTACCTAGCTCACGGTTCAAGGATCTCAAACTCTGGTCGAGCTTTCATCATCAGCGCGGCGTGTCGATAGAACGGGTAGACGCTCCATTCGACACATGCGACAAGGTCGATCTTGCCGTCGCCATCATAGTCGCATGGTCGAGCGCACGGTCCGTGAGCCGTGATTTGAATGGGTTCGCCAAAGCAACGCATGGTGACAGGTTGCCCGAAGATCGGCTCTTTCTTCGTACCAACATTTCGCAGCAGATAAATACTGCCCCCGTCTTGGATTCCTCCGTGTGAGCCAGCCAAGCTGTACATCAAATCGATGCGTCCGTCGTTGTCCCAATCACAAGGTCGAAACGCTTCGGTCCAGTGTGATCGGCGCGAGACAATTCGATCGTCGATTGGGCGACCGTCGATCAAGCGAAGAGCCGGGGCACGCTTGAGTGCAAGTCGGCCATCTGGCTTCTTGTGTTGCGTGAACAACGTGGCCTGTCGCGTGTCCCCGCTAAGGGTGATCAAGTCCATCAAGCCGTCATCGTTCCAATCCGCGAATGCTGGGGCTGTCCGCCAAAAGAAGGGGCGATTCGGTTCGCGGGGATACGTGTCTTTTTGGGCCAATTGTGCTGATTTCTGTTTGTTTTGTGGAGAATCTGGAAAATCGTCAACGACGATCTGTTGCCGCACGCCGAAACGTGGATCGTCTTGCGAACCCACGTTGCGAAACCACAGGATCCGGTTAGTCTCGTTCGCGCACACCAGGTCGCACAGACCGTCACCATCCCAATCGACGAACTCGGGATAAGGATAGCCCATATTGTGCCAGTGGTTTGGCGGCCCGAGGATTTCGTCTCGCAAGAAACGGATTGGCTTGCCGTCAGCGAGAATCCGCCTAGGTTCGGCATACGACGGGCGTGCCTTGGTGCCAGTGTTGATCACGATCCGCGGCCATCCATATCCACCGCCGACGAGCAAGTCGAGATCGCCGTCATCGTCCCAGTCGCGGAGGCACGGCCATGCCTGATCGCTCAACGAGAGCACCGCCGAGATTGACGCGGCGCGAGCGACTTTTGAAAACCGGGGGGACACGACAGACGTTGCATCAGAAGCCGATCCATCTGGCGGCGGAATCACCATCTCGTACTTAGAAATGTCTTGAAATACGTTGTGTTGTACCAACAGCGCAGGGCGCGATTCATCGCGAACCGCCGAAACGTACGAGCACCACTGCGGTTCGATGCCGGCCAGAGGATGTTCTTCATCGAAACGCGGTGGGTCGCCGCCGAGGTTCTTGCGCCAGGCAATCCGATATCCGTCGGGCTGTGTCGTCGAGCCGCCTTGTAGGCAGACGGCGTCAAGATGTCCGTCACCATCCACGTCGACAAAACAAGGTTCCCGGCCGGCATCGAGGGTGATTGGCGCTTCCGGCTCAAACGGCCACCCTTGCGGGTTCGAGTTGCGGACGAGTTTCCCGTCGACCACCAGGTCGGTCGCACCGTCTTGGTTCAAGTCGACGGCACGACATGCCTTCCAGCCGCCGACGGGGATCGCGGTTGAGCGTCTGAATGTGGGCTGTCTGGCTGTATCCGCCTGGCTGGAATTGAGAAATATCGTCGCGGTCTTGGTCCCATTAGCCGTCACCACGAAATCAACTCGACCGTCGCCATTCATGTCAGTGAAGTCGGCGGACGTGTAGGTGTGCACAAAATGCTTCAGTTCGACGGCATCCGGTGTTTCGCGATACCGCAGACGTGTCAGATCGCCAAACTGAAATGACCTGTTCGCATCGAGCGCATCCGCGGGCTGTGCATCACCTCCGTCCGTAACACGCGGGTAGTAAACGATCCCACTTCGCGGGTCATCGGCTCGATACGAATAATTCCAGCAACCAGCCAGATCGCGGCGCCCATCACCGTCGAGGTCAACAAGCGACATACCGTAGAACATCGTGATTGGACGTGGACGCCCAGCGTTGTATCGCAACAAATCCCCAACGCCGATCGCGGGCGTGTATTGTTGTGGGTGTGCTGCAATACGCACCGGCGTCGTGCGAAAGCGAATTTCGTAATCAACCTGTTCGCGGTTGGCAATCACCCATTCGACATGCAATGAGGTGGCCGATTCGAACCTCGAGAGCGCGTGCGGCTGATGTAGGCCGGTCGCGAGGTTAATTACTTCGATCGAATTCAGATCGATGAACCCTTCGCCGCCAGCTTTGCGAATCCGCTCGCCAAAATCGATCAGCGGATCCATGGGAACATTATCGTATTCCAGTGGCGTCGTGACCTTCAGCTGAAAGTGGAACACCGGATCCACAGTGGGATCCTGCGCAGAACTCACCAGCGTTATCTGGGCGACGAGGATCGTGGCGGCGCACAACTTTCCAATTCCATTCATCGTTGATCCGTATCGTATTTGATTTGGTGCGACATACTGTCAGAAAAACCGCGCGATGTGGGCGTTACTTCTTGCTCGTGCCTGGAACGCTTACTCGTGCCAAATAGATGCTTGTCTTTCCTTCATGAGACGAATAGTAGCTGATCCACAACAGTCCATCGTGCCAAACCAGACCGGCGTAACTGGTGTCGCCACCGGAGGGAAGTTTGAGCGCTTCGGTCAGCGTCGCGTTCTCGGTGTCCAGCCACGACAGCGATGTCCGCGTACCACCATTGTAAAGTCGCGTGACGGCAAGAATTCGGCCATCTGGTAGTTGGATCATATTCGGTCCGCCAATGCGAAAATTGAGATCGCGCCATTTCCAATCCGTGTACGGCGGCCCGGCGGCGCCAAGCTGCGCCATTTTGTCGCCCGTTTCGTGACGAAGCAGGCACAGTGCCGATTTGTCGGCGAGAAACAAAATCTTGTCTTCGCCGCAACCGTTGGGCGCCGGGACACGAGATACGTGGGTCTCAAACGTCTCGCCATCAGTCGACCTATAAAGTTTTAACGTTCGTTTCGTACGATCGCGTTGCGTGTTGTAGCCCATCGTGTACGCGACGTCGTCGTACCATTGGGTACGCCACAGCCAAAACCCG